>JAZSOQ010000022.1:0-26029 GCA_045537015.1 Eubacteriales bacterium | reverse complement strand
CAATTACGCTTCCGAAACGACGGCGCCCCGCCGGCGTTTCGGACAAAAGCACAGCCTCGCGCCAAAGCGCGAGGCTGTGCTTTTGTCATTCATTATGAAGAAAAACCACCTATTTCAATCCATAATGTTCCTTCACCGACTGCGAACAGATCACCTTGCCGCGGTGCTTGATGCTTTCAACGACCGCAAACAGTTTCTCCTCGTCGCAGTTTTTGTCAATGGTAAGAACGCCGTATCCCGAAAGAGAAAACTTCTCACCCTCGGCATACATTTCTTCGACTTCCTTTGCCGTAAAACCGTATAGCCCAATAAACCAGTTGCTTTCTTTACCCGAAGCCTTTGTGTTCTTTTCGATTATCCTGTCGATCGTCGAGCGGTCTTCTTTAAGCGCCAAACGCAAAGCGTGATTGATATAATCGCTGCGGTTGGAATAATATCCGTTGTCCACGAGCAGATCAATCTCCGAGAGAGTAGACGTATTGATATTTACCGATACCTTTTCGCTGAGATTTTCGTTAGCCATATTTGCGCCTCCATAATACATATATGCTCCAAATGGAGCATATATATCATATCACAAGACAAGAGCTATGTCAATAATTTATAAAAAAATACCTTTCTTTTTACGGAAAGGTATTTTCATTAAGCAAATAACAAAATGCCGAGTGCTCCCGAAACAAGGATAAGCAAAATCGGAGAAAACTCTTTTTTGACGAGCTTTTTGTATACGATCGGAACGGCAATTATAACTGCAAGTATAATAAGCATTCGCCAATCGAAGAAAAAGGGCGAAGAAATACTTTCGAGTCCGAAAAGGACCGTCAGCCCCATCGTTGCCGCCGTGGCGAGGATAAGTCCGCCAAGCGCGGGGCGCATACCCGTGATAAAAGCATTGACCGCAGGGTATTTCATCAGATTCTTGATCAACGCCGCGACGATCAATATTATAATAAATGAAGGAAGAACCACACCGACAGTCGCAAGAAGCGCGCCGAGAAATCCGCCCTGCTCATATCCGATAAAGGTCGCCATATTGACCGCGATGGGTCCGGGGATCACGGTTTCGACACCCGCAAAATTTAGAAGCTCCTCCTCGGTCATCCAGCCGTAGGCAAGAACCGAATCACCGATCAGCGAAAGCATCGCGTAACCGCCTCCGAAAGCGAAGGCACCTACCTTCAAAAATGTCAGAAACAACTGCAAATAAATCATTTTTTGGCCTCCTTATTCTTTTTATTGATAAGGAACACAAAAAGTCCGACCACTCCCGCGGTGAATATAAATATTATGGAAGAAATGCGAAAATCAAAAAGTGCGCAAGCCGTCATACCGCCGAATGTTAGAGCAAAAACGGTAATATTCCGTGCAGTCTTTTTCATCTTTTTGAGCATTTTCAGAGCCGCGGATGCGATAAGGTAGACCACGCATATCTGCACCCCGCGGAACGCCGCCATCACGATTGAGATCTCCATAAACCGTTCGTAAAAAAGCGACACGGCGTACATTATAATAAACGACGGCGCACAGACACCAACCGTCGCCACGGTTGCGCCGAGCGTGCCTTTAAGCTTGTAGCCGATATAGGTCGCTACGTTGATCGCGATCGGTCCGGGCGTGCTTTCCGCGATCGCAACGACGTTCATAAACTCATCGTGGCCGATCCAAGCACGTTTGGTGACAAACTCATTTTCAAGAAGCGCGATTATGGCATACCCGCCGCCAAAGGCAAATGCGCCGATCTTGAGCATTGAGATAAATAACTGCAAAAGAATCATTTCGACATTTTTCCTATCGAGGTCATAATGGTGGAAATATCATCCACCGTGGTTTCGGGCAGATTCCCGAAAGGGAACTCTATTCCCAAATTTTCATACTTCGGCGCACAGAGCTTGCGGAATTTGAGAAGCTCGACCCTTTTGACGCAGGAATGCGAATCCGCAACGTCATAAAGATATTTTACACTTTTCGCGGAATCGTTTATACCCTTAACGATAACTTGACGAAGCCAAGTGTCTATGCTTCTCTTCTGCAATTCAGAAAGGAAGAAATCAACCGAAGCCTTCTTGCATCGGGTGTATTTCTCATAATCCTCTGCGTTGCACATTTTATAATCAAGCAGACAAAGATCGGTCACTTCGAGCAACCGCTCGACATTTTCGTTCCAAATACAGCCCGAGGTATCGAGCGCGGTATGTATTCCTTCACTTTTGCAAAAAGCGAAAAGCTCGCGGACAAACTCTGCCTGCGCGGTTGGTTCACCACCCGAAACGGTTATACCTCCGTCCTTTCCGAAATACTCGCGGTAACGCTTTACCTTTTCGAATATTTCTTCCGCGCTGACCTCGTACCCGCCCGCAAAATCCCACGTGTCCGGATTGTGGCAATATGCGCAACGGAGCGGACATCCCTGCATAAAAAGCACAAAACGCACGCCGGGACCGTCAACGGTCCCAAGCGTTTGTATGGAATTGATCCTGCCCTTCATCACAGGCTCTCGTGGAAGGTACGGCTGATAACTTCTCTCTGCTGCTCCTTCGAGAGCTTGTGGAAGTTGACCGCATATCCCGAAACACGGATGGTGAGATTGGGATAGAGATCGGGATTCTCGTAAGCCTCGATAAGCTTCTGCTTGTTGAGGACGTTTACATTGATGTGATGCGCGTGCTTCTTGAAATAACCGTCGAGGATATTGACAAGGTTGTCGACTCTTGCATCGTCCGAGTTTCCGAGCGCGTCGGGGACGATCGAGAAGGTATTTGAAATACCGTCGCGGCAGCAGTCGTAGGGCATCTTGGTCAGCGAGTTGAGCGACGCAAGCGCACCGTTATGTTCGCGGTTATGCATCGGATTCGCACCGGGAGCAAAGGGCTCGCCCTTCTTTCTTCCGTCGGGAGTCGATCCCGTCTTCTTTCCGTAAACAACATTCGAGGTGATCGTCAGCGCGGAAAGTGTGTGGGTAGCGTTCTTATATGTAGGAGTCTTGCGGAGCTCCTCGATAACGTCCTTGAGAATGCCCTTGGCGATCGAGTCAACGCGGTCATCGTCGTTGCCGTACTTCGGGAAGTCGCCCGTGGTCTCAAAGTCAACGATATAACCGTTTTCATCTCGGATGGGCTTGACGTTCGCATACTTGATCGCGCTCATCGAGTCGGCAATTACCGAAAGACCCGCAACGCCGAATGCCATAAGGCGGTCAACATCGGTGTCGTGGAGAGCCATCTGGATCTTCTCATAAGCGTACTTATCGTGCATGAAGTGAATGACGTTCATGGTGTTGACGTAGAGTCTGCAGAGCCACTCAAGATAGATGCCAAAGCGCGCCTTGACAGCCTCATAATCGAGTTTGTCAGCCCCATAGGGCTCGATCTGCGGACCGATCTTCATCTCGGAAACCGAGTCATAGCCGCCGTTGAGAGCAAGGAGAAGAAGCTTCGGGAGGTTACATCTCGCGCCGAAGAACTGCATCTGCTTGCCGATCTTCATTGCCGAAACACAGCAAGCGATTCCGTAATCATCACCGTAGATAACTCGCATAAGGTCGTCGTTCTCGTACTGGATCGAATCAGTGTCGATCGAGACCTTCGCGCAGAACTTCTTGAAGCCCTCGGGAAGGTGCTCCGACCAAAGGATCGTGAGATTGGGCTCGGGCGCGGGACCGAGGTTATAAAGGGTGTTGAGGATTCGGAAGGAAGACTTTGTAACGAGAGTCTTGCCCGAAACGCCCATACCGCCGACGCTCTCAGTGATCCACATCGGGTCGCCGCCGAAGAGCTCGTTATATTCGGGTGTGCGGAGGTGGCGTGCCATACGAAGCTTCATAACGAAATCGTCGATAAGCTCCTGTGCGCCCGACTCATCGAGGATTCCCGCCTCGATGTCGCGCTGCATGTAAATATCAAAGAATGATGCAACACGTCCCATAGACATTGCCGCGCCGTTCTGCTCCTTGATTGCAGCAAGGTATGCGAAATAAGTCCACTGAATAGCCTCGCGCGCGTTCTTCGCGGGCTCGGAAATATCATAGCCGTAGATCGCCGCCATTTCCTTGGTCTTGCCGAGGAAGGCGATCTGCTGGAAGAGCTCCTCGGAAAGTCGGATTGTGTCGGCGTTCATATTGCCAAGTCCGAGTTTTGCCTTGTCGGCTCTCTTCTGCTCGATGAGGTAGTCGATACCGTAAAGCGCAACGCGGCGGTAGTCGCCGATAATGCGTCCGCGGCCGTAGGCATCGGGAAGTCCCGTCATAACGCCGATATGGCGCGCCTTTTTCATTTCATCGGTATAAACGCGGAAAACGCCGTCGTTGTGAGTGGTGCGGAACTGGAATTCGTTTTCGATCTTGTCGGAAAGCTCATATCCGTAAGCCGCACAAGCGGAACGAGCCATTCTGATACCGCCAAAAGGATTGACGCCGCGGCGGAGGGGTGCATCGGTCTGCAGACCGACGATAAGCTCGTTTTCCTTGTCAAGATAACCTGCACCGTAGCTTGTAAGCGAGGAAACCGTCATTGTGTCGATGTCAAGAAGACCGCCGTTGTCGCTTTCCTTTTTGAGAAGCGCATTCAGCTTGTCCATCAATGCAGATGTACGAGCCGTGGGGCCCGCGAGGAAGGATGCGTCACCTGTGTAGGGTGTGTAATTGTCCTGGATAAACTGACGGACGTTTACCTCATTCTGCCATTCTTCTCCGTAGAAGCCGTTCCATTGTTCAAATTTCATAGTGAAACCTCCATAAAAAGCCCGAAAACGCCCAGACGGTCGGCAAAGGCTCGAAAATGTATTTGTATCACACTGTGTTAATTCACTTTTCCGCCAGTGATACATAATAATTATACTATATTATTTATTAAAAGTCAAGATTAATAAGGCGGATGACATTAATATTATATCATTTTATTCCGGAATTTGCCGTGACTCGGTCACAAAAATCAGCCGCCCCGAAGAGAGCGGCTAAAGAAATCAATTTTCTTTTGAAGCGATCGAAGAAGCTATGATTGCCGTGATCGTGCCGGCAAGCAAAATAACGGCAATATCAACGGGTGCCAATACGATAACGCCCATTCCATCAAACAGGAATCCCTCCCCGAATCGGTAAAGATTTCCGCTGAGCAGGAACATCTCGCCTATATACATCACGATAGTTACAAGCACCGCGCTCAATGACGGAAGCCATACTGAAAAGAGTTTTTTCTTACCAATGGTGAACGAAGAAACGTAAATACCCACGGTAACCCCGAAAAGCAGGAAGAACACACACATCAATACCGCGGAAAGGGGCGAGACCGTGATGTCACCGTTTCTGTAAAAGGCGGTAAAGCACGCCCAAATGCACATTCCGAGGAATGCCGCACTTGCGACGGATTGCAAAACAAGCGACTTTTTGCGGCTCGTGTCGCCCGTCACGATCATTTTCGCAAAGCCGTAAAAGCAATTCAGGATCGATATGATAAGCACGACCGAGATGACGTAAAAGTGTAGCTTGAACGCGGGGCTGTACTCACCCATAAGGACGTCGACCTCCGTCCAAGTACGTTTCTCAAAGCCCTCGGGCGGGATGTAGCACATATACATCTGCCAGCCCTCGAGCGTTGAAAAGATTCCCGTAAAGGTTCTCGTCACCGTAACCATACTTTCAAGCATAAACTCGGAGGCGAAGAAGACTATAAGCGAAATACCCGTACCTGCAGCCAATGCGACTTTTTCGAGCTTTTTCACAAGTATCGGCATCAGCGCAACTCCGATGATAACGGCAAGTGAGATCGGCGTATAAGGTATGATATATTTCGGATAATCCTCAGCGTAGACCGTGCCAAATCGTATCATATCCGAAACCACCTTGACGCCCATCCAAATCGGGTAAAATGACGCGATCAGTACACCCGCAAGCGAGCAAAGATAGTATCTGTTGAACACTTTATTTTTCATTTTATGACTCCTTTTCAAAATAGATCATAAAGCTGAGCCATTCGTAGGGAACGATCTCATTCGGGGAAAAAGTGCTTGAAAACATTCGGTGCGTTATGTCGTTATAAGTGACCTCGGTGCTGTCCGTCAGAACGTAAAAGTGGTCCTCGCGGCGGAATTCACCCGTACCCGCCATACCGTCAAGTCGGCGCAGAAGACTGTAGCTTTTTCCATCCGAAATGCCGTATTCATTGAACTCAAAGATCGTATATTTTCCGTCAGCATAATAGAGATCGTGGTAATAACCCGTTCCGCGGATAAAATGCGCCACGCGGAGGAAGGCATCTTCGCCGTTTTGCGATTTTTCAAGGAAGGACACCCAATGCTCATAGCCCTCGGTTCTTCCGGTTTTGCGCATCTCGACACCGTGGACATTCGTGCCGTCATCAAGAGTTTCGATAACAAGGCATCCGTCATCTATGGCATCGTCGACGGTATAGTTTTCGGGAATATTTGAAAATCCCGAATACTTGCCGTCATTGTAAGAGATTTCGATATTTTCACTCTTTTCTTCCATTTCCGAGCAAGAAAACAGCGACAAAGTCAAAATCACGGTCAAAATAATTGCAACAAACTTTTTCATATTGTCTCCTTTCATGCCGCGTTGGTCAACAGGATATATGCGATTGCGATCAGCAATGCCACCATTCCCGCCGCCGAAAGTGCGGACAGCTTTTTGTATGAAAGTATATTTTCCACCCTCATCCTTATCTTCGCCCCGCCGAAAGATGAAGCGAAAACGCTCGTTCTTTCAACCGCGGACAAAAGGGTGCGGGCGTATTCTTTTCTCTGCTCCGCGTTGCATCTCTTAAGCACCGCCTCGTCGCAGGCAAGCTCGAGATCAGCAAAGAGCAATTTGAGAAAAAGCCACGCAAGAGGATTGAACCAATGAACACAAACGGTCACAAGTGCCAACAGGCGAACGAGATTATCCCCGCGCCGTGCGTGTGCTCTCTCGTGCATCAGAATGTATTTGAGCTCGTTTTCACGATACCCCACAGGAAGAATTATTCTCGGCTTCAAAACGCCGTAAAGCGCGGGCGATGTGACTTTTTCGGAAATATAAACATTTCCTTCGACGTGCCGGGCGTCGGAGAGCTCACCGAGGGTCACGCTGTAAATGATGAAAAACGCTATCAGGAGCGCAAGGCCGATAACGAGCCATATCCACGATGCCGCACCGAAAAGACCTTCAAGCAGATCGGTTTTATAGCTGATCGGTTCATAACCATCCGCCGCCATAATGCAATTCGTTGCCGTCAAAATCAAATCGTCCACCTCATAAACGGTCACAGTTTTGGTCGTAAACTGCGAAATAAAGGTCATCAGCCCGTATTTTCCCGCGATTCCGACGGGCAGGAGCATACGGATAAAAGGGATCAGCCAAAGCCAGACCGTGACCCTACGCGGTATCTTTTTTATCATTCGGATAAGCAAGATCGGCACGCCGCATATCGCCGCGGCGATGCTCATATTGAATATCCAGTAGAAAATCTCGCCGAGCATATGCTTACCCCCGGTCGATCATCGAGCGCAGAGCCTCGATCTCCTCCGCTGTCAGCTCCTCGTCCTCGATGAGTGCGGAAAAGAGAGCCTTTCGCGATCCGCCGAAAAGCTTATCGATCAGCCCCTTCGCCTCGGTTTTGCAAACTTCATCCTTTGATACGAGCGAGGTGCAAACAAAGCCGGGATCCTCGCGTTTGATATACCCCTTCGCCTCGATCTTTTTTATGACGGTATAGGTAGTGTTTTTGTTCCAGGAGTATTCATTCTCTGCAAGAATACTGAGCTCCTTCGCGCTGATCGGCTCACGAGCCCAAATCAGCTCCATTACTTTAAGTTCGCTGTCAAAGAGTTTTTTATCCATTTTTACCACCTCAGACTATTACTATAGTATATACTATCACAATAGTCCGGATTTGTCAAGGGGTTTTGGAAAAAAAGTATAAAAAATAAGACTGCGCGGCGGCAGTCTTATTTTTTATACTGAAATCATTTGGTTTATTATCTCTAAAGCTTTATGCGTATTCTCCGCAAATTCGGCGTCGGTCGTTCTTGCGGACGGTGAGCGATCGCTTATGTATTCGGAGAAACCGAATTTTCGGTAAAGCAAAACCGCGTGCCAGTTGCGCGTTCCGGTCAAAAGATAGATGAAGCCCGAATATCCGAGCTCGCGATAAAGATCCATCAAGCGGCAAAGCATAGCTTTTGCTATCCCCTTGCCCGAGTGGCTGTCCTTGACTGCGACCCAATGTATGCGCTGCTTTTTCTCGCCGTAAAAAAGACCGTTCCAAAGCGACGCCGTGCCGACATATTCACCTTCGGGCGAAACGACGAACAGCATTCTCTTTTCGGGCTCGAGATCCTGCCGCTCAAGGAATTCGCGCCCGAAACACTCAAGCCCCTTTTCCACGCTTGAAAACTGAGCGACATCAGCCTCGATCTCCGCCCAATGCTTCTCATCACCTTTTTGGTAAAAAACGAACTTGTATCCCGCGGGTAAATCGTAACGCGGATAATTTTCGGTATCTTCCTTGACCATCGTCAAGGGGTAATAGGGTATGCTTTTATCGACCATGATTTCACCTTCACCAAACTCTGTCTTCAAGAATCTTGTTCCAATAATAATAAATATCAATTTCATAGAGTTTCATCGTACACTCTATGCTGATATAAGGCTTTTGTTGTGATTCCAGAACGCATTCCACTATGCTCGAATATCCGTCAACATATTTATACAGAAAAGTTAAGACATATTTTCCGCTGTTGATGCTTTGAACCAGCTTGTCAATACTCCACTCGTTTCTTACTGTCTGATTAAAAACGTTTTTCTCATAAACATATATTGTAACATCACGTTCCTCGCCGTCAAAAAGTTCAAACTCAACTTTCGAAGCATCGGTTTTTACAAACGTGTCAAGATTGCTTTCGGGATGGTCGGGAGTTATCCAAAATCCGTCAGCAAATTCAAATCCCAGGACGGAGTCTTTGTAATATGCACGCCCCGCTTTGCAATCGTGAAGATCTATCGGATTTTTATTTCTTTCGCTTCTTTCACAATGAATGTATCCCATTTTCACCACTCCTTTCATAAAACTATTATATCACAAATATTTTTCTTTTTCAATCCCTCCGTCTTTTTTCGTCAGAAATATTGACACAAAGAACAAAATGTGATAAAATCATAAAAAACTGCGAGGTGACTTCTATGAAAAAGTATCTACTCCCCGAAACCGGTAACTTTTATAAAGCAAACCTTCACTGCCACACCACCGTTTCCGACGGTCATTGGACGCCCGAGGAAGTGAAAAAGAATTATATGGCGGCGGGTTACTCCGTCATTGCTTACACCGACCACGACGTTCTCATTCCCCACCCCGAGCTTGCCGACGAGAATTTTCTTCCCCTCAACTCCTATGAAATGGAAGTAAATGCCCCCGGCAAATGGGACAAAAACTGCAAGTGCTGCCACATGTGCCTGATCGCTCTTGAGCCCGACAATATCACTCAGGTATGCTGGCACAGAAATAAGTACACTTGGGGCAACGCAAAGAATATTTACAGCTCGCAGGTAAAATTCGATGAAAATGAGCCCGATTACGAGCGCGTTTACTCCCCCGAAGGCATCAGCGATATGATGAAGCGCGGACGCGACGCGGGATTCTTCGTCACCTACAACCACCCCGCGTGGTCGCTCGAAACCGCGCTTGATTTCGCTTTCTATGAGAATATGAACGCTATGGAGATCGTCAACGGAAGCTGCGTCACCGCAGGATTCGACGATTACAATCCAGCAGCTTATGATACGATGCTTCTGACGGGCAAGCGCATTTATTGCGTCGCAACCGACGACAACCACGACGTCCAACCCCTCGGTCACCCGAATAACGACTCATTCAAGGGATTCACTATGATAAAAGCCGACAAACTTGAATACAGAACTATCACATCGGCGCTCGAAAAGGGTAATTTCTACGCATCGCAGGGCCCCGAGATCAAGGCTCTTTGGTTCGAAGACGGCAAAGTTCACATCGAATGCAGCGGCGCACGCAGAATCACCGCTAACTACGGCGTGCGCAGAGGACGCAAGGTAGAGGCAAGAGGCGAGCTTCTCACAGCGGCATCCTTCCCCTTCGACCCCGATGACAACTACATCCGCATCACAGTCGAGGACGAAAATGGTCTCCACGCAAATACCAATGCATATTTTGCTGATGAAGTCTACAAAAACTAAATATACAAAAAGCCGTGCAACAGCGCGGCTTTTCGTTTATTTAAAGCAAATCAAGATTTAAGACAAACTACTGTTTGCAACAATAACGTCCTGCGCCCAGTGAGCCCACGCGTGATCTATGCCAATGTCGCTGTAAGAGGGATAATCCTTTGCAATCCAACCGCCCCCCGCTTTGCGGAAGAGCTCACACATTTCAAGAGCGCGTCTTTCGATATATTCGCGGTCACCCGTGGGCAGAACCTTCTGAATATCCACGGGAGAGTAAAAGACCGCACGGTCTGCAAATTCGCTTGCCAGCACCTCACTCGGATATGCATCGGGCTGGTCAAACTGAAAAACATCTATACCCGCATCGATCAGATCTTCCATCAAAGCATAGTTATAACCACAGGAGTGAAGGAACATTGCCATACCCGCTTCGTGAACCGCATCTGCAAGCTTTTTATAAGCGGGCTTGTATATCTCGCGGAAAGAGGAAGGCGACATAAACGTGGTCGTTTGCATTCCAAGGTCATCGTAAATTATCCAACCATCAATGCCGCATCCGGAAATATTGCGAATGATCTTGATCTCCTGATCGACGAGTCCGTCAATGAAGCTCGCAACCTCGTCGGGGTACTCGATCGTGTCCATAAGCGCGTTCGACATAAGTCGAGCATCACGGTGCCTTGAAAAGATCGCTCTGCCCGTGGTCAATATGAATTTCTCATGGTTAGCAAGATCCTTTGCCAAAAGAGTATCACGAAACGCGGGATCAAATTCTATGGTGGGATACTGATAATCATCCCAATCCTGAATAACGCCCATTATGCATTCGCCCTTGGTCTTTCCGTTGAATCTGCCGTAAATATTTCCGTAAAAGTCGCGGCGCACCTCGCCGCTGAATCCGGTAAGACTTTTCAGCTCGGGATAGTCACCCCAAGCATCGTAAGGATCTAAGGGCTTATTTATCTGGCGGTGGTTATGTACCCCCGCAAAATCGGTCTGATCCAAAAAAGCAAAGCCCAAACGAGGCGCCTCATCATGCGCGATCAATCTTTTGATTATTTCTTTTGAAGTCATAGATCTCACTCCTTAATTTCACTCAAAATTTCAAGCGATTCATTTCGTGGTCATTTTGTTATTCTTATGAGATTATTATAGCACAAATCAGCAGACAATTCAAGGCGTTTCCTCATTATATTCAAAACAAAAGCTGACCCACCGGCGCGGGTCAGCATATTCTCTTTATAACAGTTAAGCGATCAGAAGCCCCAGTGCAAATAACACAAGCAGAGCCGCCAAAACTGCGCTACTGTTGTATCTATATAAATTAAACATTTTATTATACCTTTCTTTTTGTTTTTTCTTTACGACTATATTATATCATTTATTTTGGGATTTTACTGTGACTTGGTCACAAAATGAGAATAATTCCTAATTTAGTTATATAAATAATATTTAGCAATGATGTGAATATAATGAAATCTATGTATAAAACACATAACTCAACTGTCAGTCAACAAAAACTTTCTTTTCAATCGCTACACAACCCTTCGAAAATCTGCTATAATATAAAGAATACACGTAAAACAACATATTTTTTTATAAAAGTATATTAAGACGCTCCGTAAACGACTATCTTCTCCAACAGAAAAGCCACCGCAAGGGTGGCTTTGAGTGATATATTAATCATATTTCATCTTCATCATTAAAACCCATTTCACGCAGTTCTTTCAGCATTTGGCGCAAATATTTGCTGTCTGTCGTTCTGTACTCCCATACTTTATCTTGGCAAACAAAATGCTTGTTGGGTTTATCATCCTCAATTATTTTGCCGTCGGCAAGTCTTATACTGTATCCGTCCATCAAACAACCGGGTTTTATATATTGCTGAAGTGTATACGGAAAATTTTCTTCGGTAGAAACGAACTCAACTCTCACTTCCCATGTAGATTCTATATTTTCACCAACCAAATATTTACGTTTATATACTCCGCAGCTTTTGGCAATTCCGTGATCCAAAATACGTTTGTCTACATCATCGAGCGATATTCCGAAGTGATATTCATTAACAACTTTTAACGGCTTGTATTCAAGAGTATAATCAAAAAGCTCGTCCATTGTTATATGAAACAACTGCGCAATTTGAGGAAGCAGAGTTATATCGGGATAACTCTCCGAGTTTTCCCACTTACTGACTGCGGCTTTGCTTACGCCCAGTATATTAGCGAGTTCCTCTTGCGTAAGATCGCGCTCTTTTCTCTTTGATTTGATTTTCTCACCTATCTTTAGATTTGACATATCAAAAAACCTCCGCATTACCAATTACTCTTGAACTGATAATATTATAGCATATATTTGGCGGAATGTAAAGAGATGGTTGATATACTTTGTCAACTGTTGGTTGTCAAGCAATTTGAAAATGCAAATTCGCCGAATCTAAATAAACAGAAAAGCCACCCGCCAAGGGGTGACTATCCTGTTGTGCAGTGCGTCCGATTCAGATGCACGCAGATTCTGCAAAGGGTAGACTATCCCCTTGGCGATGATGGGAGATAAAAGTATCCGCGGTCTATTGGACTTTTGACGCCATGCTTGGAAACGAAATCTATGTAATTACCCAAATAATATTTTTTGGATTTCCTTTGCTTTTTCCGAAAATGTGACAGTGTGGAGGTAATCTTTGATATGAATACATATAATCTCGTCGGGAATAACCTCATTCTTAGAAATCCATTGCCACTCATCCAACTTTTCAAAGCTGTCTGCTCTCAATTTATATATGTATCCCACACCATTAGGATCAAGACTGCCATATTCAATAAAAGTTTTTCCGTTTGAACAGGAGAACGATCTTTTACCCGTTGGATCATCAGGATACCATCGTATTGGTAAAGCAAACGGTATTACTTCATCAATAGTTTCAGCGGCATATATGGCATTTTGAGATTCTTTTGCATTAGCACCTCTTGCTTGCTGTGGACGAACTACATCAAAAAAATACTGACTACCGTGATAAACGTACATAGGCTTTGACATATTAAGAATTACCTTTCGCCGTATTGATAGACGCTATCAAAATTCTTTTCACCTCAATACATCTATCCAAAATCGTTTTATCGTTATAATATCCGCTTTCAATCAAAAGTTCAAGCCAATATTCCGTTTCGGAGCATTCCTTGAGGGCAATATGTAATTTTGCCACAAAATCCGCCTTGCCGTGAGCATAAAACGCCTCACGAATATTCGCGCCAATGCTCGTTCCTGAACGTAAAAACTGATTGATGAGCGCACTTTCGCACTTTGCTTCTCTCAACACCTTACACGCTCGTATTACCTCTAAAGCAAATGCTTTGGATTTTATCATTAAAGGACTTTCGGACATATTACTTATCCTCCTTTTTGACTTTATTCTATTATACCATAAAACCTATCGCTTTTCAACCTATATAATAAAAAATGCTTTTCGCCTCGGCGAAAAGCTACCTTACTTCTTCACTATTCACTATTACCTATTACCTTGCCAAAAATCCCGCCGAATTAGTGAAAAGTGAAGAGTGAAAAGTGAAAAAGTAAAAATCCCGCACTTACGCGCGGGATTTTTGGCTGGGATGGCCGGATTCGGACCGACGAATGCGGGAGTCAAAGTCCCGTGCCTTACCGCTTGGCGACATCCCATTGCGGTCTCCCGATCGGGGTTCGGTCGGGAGATAAAATTGTTTTTATAAGTGTCAGCCTGTGACCTTGAAATTCAGCTCGATCGAAGGAGTGCCCTTCAGCGAGGAATTCACAACAGAGATAAAAGTCTTTCCGCGGTTGATGGTTAAGCGTTCGCCGCCCATACCCGAAATAACGAGCTCGGCGGTGTCGCTTGCGCGGCTCCAACGGATCGGTACGTATCTGCCGTCCGAAACATAGTAACCGTCGCCGCTGCCCGTGACATTCACGTTCAGTCTGCCCTCGGTGTCGCCCTCGATATTTCTTGTATCCGCAAAAAGGATAAGTACGTTTCTGAAATTAAGCTGCTCGCCGTTCTCGGCATCAAGATGCGGAACGTCGCCGTGCTGATAACGGTAATAAGTACCCGATGACGCGCTGTAAACAAGCTGCACCTGCTGATAGAGCGAGTATTTCAGGATAACGTGCGTTGCCGCACCGCCGGAAAGATACATCGACTTGTTCTCGTCGATAAAGTTGAAGGCGTTCTTGTTATTGCCCGTGAGCGGATAAAAATTGAATCCCGCAAGCTTGGCAATTCCCTTTCCGGTTATCATCAAGGAATGCTCGTAGCCGTCATTCTTATATCTTTCAACGTCCCTGTAAAAGCCTTGAAGCGCATAACGGTCGTTTACGCCGTCAATGTAGTTGAGCCCGAGTTGCGCGATCTTATCGTATCCCTGAGGACTTCCGCCCGCGCCGACCATCAAGGTATTGAATGCCTGCGAAAAGCTGACCATATAAGGTCTTGTCGAACGGATGGGGCCGAATATATCAAGCGTTCCCGTGCCGTCTTTGCCAAGATAGTCGTTCGTTATACCGATAAGGCGCGAGATTCCTGCCTCAACCATCATCTCGATCAGAATATCCATCTTCGAGATTCCGCTTTGCGGTGCGGCGACGCTTATGTTATCGAAAATAAGCGAAATGGGGCGCACCTGCGAGTAATCCTCAGTCACGCGGAGTCCCGTCAGCGGATCGATATAGGTGATGATCTCACCCTGCTCGTTCGTTTCGGGAGGAGTTGTGGTTCCCTCGGGAGCCGTGTCAACCGTGTCATTCGGATCAAGTGTTTCGTCGGGAGGTGTGGTTTCCGCTATCGGCTCATCCGTGCTCTCATCGGGACCGATATCCGCGCCCGTAGTTTCGGGTGAGCTTTCATCGGGCAGGAGGCTGAAGACATAGTCACAGCCGAGCATCGGGAAGACGAGCGCCGCGCAGAGCAAAAGCGCCAAGAGCCGCAGACTGCGGACGTCTTTTTTGTGCTCTTTCATTTTACGCTCTGTTAGCTCTCTCGAGCCAGATCATACCCATTGTAAGGGCGTTATGAAGGCCGTCCTTTTCGCCCTGCTTGATGATCTTGTTCGGGTCCTTTGAATCAACGACCTGGATCAGGATCTTCTCGGGAAGGTCGTGGCCGCGCTCTTTCTTATAAGACATTATCTCAAGGATCAGGAAGCACTTCTCGCTCTTGTCACCGTAGCAGATCGTGTGACCTTCGCGGACGAGGGGCTGTTCCATAAAGTTGAGATACTTACCCTCGACGGGGGCAAATTTTTCTTCGTTTGCCATCTGTTACCTCCAAATTGAGTATTTGCCGACAGATCGGCATAATATATTATATTGTATCACATTTTGGCTCTAAAGTCAATCTTATTTTGAATTTTCTTTAATTTTGCTCAAAAATTATTATCATTTTTTATGATATGCGGACTTTGTCTGACAAAATACCCTGCGGATCGCGGCTTCTTCATCGCAAGCGTGTAAAGCGAATCAAGAGCAGACGAGAGCGCAAATTGACGCGCACTTTCCTCACCTTCCGGAATTCTCGAAGGCTTTGAAACGATCTCTATTCCCCTGACAGAGGACAAAAATTCAATACCCGACGGATTCGCGGCGAGCAGGTTGACATAAGTCGCGCGACTTTTAAGGTCGGCAAGTGTGACCCCAAGCATACCAAATAGTGCGGCACGGCGCAGGCGCGAATCGGTATATCTTTTTGTTGCAGCCGAAGAGAACATTTCCTCAAGGCTTCCCGCCTCGCGAGCAGACGAGGCGAGCCTTTCCGCAACACCGCCGCCGCATTCGGCGCATTCCGAGACCTTCCCAATATCTGCATTACGCCAAAAGAAAAGCACGGCACTTTCTACGTTTTTCATAACCGCGATCTCACCCTCATTCAGTGCTTCAAGGATAGCAGTTTTTGATTCGGTAGGAAGCTGTTTTTCGCTGTATTTTTCAACATTTCCATCAAGGATCGCACGTCTGATCTCGGTCGCGGAGGGATATGTTCCGTTTTCCGCATCCTCGTGATACCCCGCGCCCTCTCGCTTGACCGTAACGAAATTCATTTCGGGCGCAAACTTTTTGCCCGCCTTCAGATATTCGATTCCGAGAATATCGTTTGATTTGAGATCACCGAGCGAGGCAAAGTAATCCGCCGCCGTTCCGATGCTTTTATCCTCGGACGGTCTGTAGTCTTCTGCCTTAAGAACAAGCTCACGAAGAAAATCAATATCGCCCGATTCCGAACCGAACGCGATCGTATCAACTCCAAGCCGTGCAAGAATGTCCACACCCGCCGAGGCAAAAAATTCCGCGCTTCCCATGGAATAAGGGATCGGCAGCTCAAAAACAATATCAGCGCCCGCTTCTATTGCAGAACGTGCACGAAGATTCTTCGGCATGATCGCAAGCTCACCTCGCTGAACGGCATTTCCGCTCATAAGGCAGACGATCTTCTCCGCCCCCATCTCGCGCAGGCGCGAGAACATATATTTATGCCCGCCGTGAAGCGGATTGTATTCGCAAATTATTCCGACGTTTTTCATTTTTATGGGTAAATCTCCCTTATTTTATACTAAATTTGCCGTTTGGACTTGAAATAATGTAAAATTTGTAGTATAATATATAAGTTAGTATTATATTTCTTATTTTACGGAGGAAAATTCCAAATGAAATTGCTCGTTGTAAACGCAGGCTCCAGCTCGCTCAAGTATCAGCTTTTTGACACCGCTGATTACTCTGTAAAGGCAAAGGGTATCTGCGAGCGTATCGGTCAGGACGTTGGCGTTCTCGACCACAAGAATCTCGTTAAAGACACTCGCACCAAGAAGGACCTTCCCATCGCAACCCACACCGACGCTGTTCGTATCGTAATCGACGCTCTCACCGACAAGGAGATCGGCGTTATCGCTGATATGTCCGAGATCGAGGCAGTAGGTCACAGAATCGTCCACGGCGGCTACTACTTCTCCGAATCCATGCTCCTCACCGACGAGGTTCTCGAGAAGCTCAAGCTCTGCTATGACTACGCACCTCTTCACACCGGCGCGCACATTCAGGGTATCCAGGGTTGTCTCGCAGTTATGGAGAACGTTCCCCAGGTTCTCGTATTTGATACCGCATTCCATCAGACAATGGCTCCTGAGGCTTATATGTACGGTCTTGCTTATGACATGTACGAAAAGCACGGCATCCGTCGCTACGGCGCACACGGAACCTCTCACCGCTACGTTGCAGGCGAGATGATCAAGCTTCTCGGCGGCAAGGCTGAGGGAACCAAGATCGTAACCTGCCACATCGGTAACGGTTCTTCCATCTCCGCTGTCAAGGACGGCAAGGTTATGGATACCTCGATGGGCTTCACTCCCCTTGCAGGCGTACTTATGGGCACCCGTTGCGGCGACATCGACCCCGCTATCGTTCCCTACATCATGCAGAAGGAAAACATGACCGCTGACGAGGTTGCTTCCTACATGAACAAGCAGTGCGGCTACATCGGTCTTACCAAGGGCTTCTCTTCCGACTCCCGTGACCTTGAGCAGGCTATCGCAAACGGTCCTTCCGACCCCAACTACGAATGCTCCAAGCTCGCTGTTGATATGCTCAAGCACCAGATCAAGAAGTTCATCGGCTCCTACACCGCTGTTATGAACGGCCTTGACGCCGTTGTATTCACCGCAGGTCTCGGCGAGAACAACCCCCGCCTCCGTGAGATCGTTTGCGAGGATATGGAATACTTCGGAATCAAGATCAACAAGGAAGTAAACGACGTAACTCTCCGTCAGCCCAACATCGTCAAGATCTCTACCGACGACTCCAAGGTTGCAGTTTACGTTATCCCCACCGACGAGGAGCTCGTTATCTGCCGCGATACCGAAGCTATCGTTAAGGCTCTTTAATCTATTTACATATAGAAATAATACCGACGTCCGAATTGGACGTCGGTATTATTTTATCATAATTTTTAAGAACTTACAAGTCCCCCGAGGCAATTTTCGAGCAAAGTTCTGCAGAATAGGCTTCTTTTTCCGAGAAATCCATTGCCGTGGCAAAGATCTCCTCGATCTTCATGTGCGCCGCACCCGCCTCGCGGAACGACTCCTTTGCTTCCTCGAGCATAGTATCAGCCGCCGCACGGAGCCTTTCCGCGCGGTCTTTAACCGAAAGATAAAGCGAGCGGTCAACGAAATCTGAAATGTCGATGACCTTCTCCCCCCTGTCGGTAATTGCCGCTTCTACCACCGCAACACCTCCCGAAAGAATGCCCGAATATCTGCCCTTCAGTATCGGATCAGGTGCGACTCGGCAAGAACAGACGGCTCGGACGAGGGCATCGAAATACAGATACGACAGCCCATATCCGCGGCAGTCGGATATACTGAGCGTAAGTCCCGCCGATTCGCGGAAGCTATCAAAGGATACAAATCCGCGCATTCCGATCGCGGAGATAGGCGAAGGGAGCATACGCTCTTTTTTCAGATTCAAGGCGATCTTTGCCGCCTCTTCCTCTATCGCCTGCTTGTCGGCGCAGCTCTCCGTGAGCGCATCTGCCGCCCGCGTTGTCGAGCCGTAAGCCGCAAGCGCGCGGTATGCCGCCGCATAGGCGCGCTTTTTTTCTTCGCCGAAGGCTGAAATTTCCTTTCTTCTCGCGCGAAGAATTTTTGCATCCCAGAATCTGCCCAGATCGATAATATTGTCAACCACACCCGCGTTGACTATATCCTCCGAATGCGGTGCCGTGCCGTCCATGACGGCTATACCTTCGCCGAAGAAGTTAACGTAAAGACCGTCAAGAGAAAGCGGATCGGACGAGCAATAGTAGTATTCGACTTCCGCGCCCGCCTTTTCCCAAGCCTCGCCCATCTCGCGCATAAGCCGCGACTTGCCCGTTCCGGGTCCACCCTTGATTATGTAACACCTGTCTGCACGGCGGCGAAAGTTTTCGGCAAAATATGAAACGAATCCCGCCTCGGTATTCGAAGCCGCGAAAAATTTCAATGCGCTCACTTTTCGATGATTACAGTCTTATCGGGAGTGATGCCCGTCTGCTCGTAGACGATGGTGTTGATCTGCGCGATCTGCGCGGGAGTAAGAGCGGTATCCGGCACGTCAACGACAACGCTGATGCCGTTATCCGAGATGACTGCAACGCACTGTGCGAAGCCCTTGGACATCACAAGTGTTTCAACGTTCGCCTCGGCTTCCATATCTTCCGCCATCTTGGCAATGTCGGCAAGAGCCGTAGCCTTGGCTTCCTCGCCCGAGTTTTCGTCCTCGATCACGCTCTGAAGCACTTCCATTGCCTCATCTCTCGCTCTCTGTCTGCTAAGCTGAGATGCCGCGAAATAGCTGTCGGTCTCATTGAGCGCATCGGCTTCAATGGTGTCCTCGCCCTCTCCTGCGCCCGAGGGCAGATCTTCATCGGTCGATGCGGGAAAGATAGCCCAGCTTGCCGCCGCAATTACGGCAACCGCCAAAACGCTTGTGATGATAATGAGATTGCGCTTGCCCAGCCGCGCGAAAAAGTCCTTCATCTTCTCTGCAAATTCTTCCTTGTTCATGGTCATTCCTCCGTGAATATGTTTTTTGTGTGCAATACATCATATTGCATAGCCGCCCGAATTATTCCGCTTCGGTGATATAAATTTTATTTGTCCCCACACCGAATGCCGCGGATAAAAGAGAGGTCAGCTCCACGCGCACCGATTCGTTGTTTCCGCCGCGGCAAGTGACCCCGATGCCCGAGACCTTGGGAGCCATCACACTCACCGCGCAAAGCTGTGCCGACGAGCCGTTGCCGAGCTTGACGTATTCATAAGTATTCCCGCCTGCCGTAGTGCTTCGGTCGGCGGCATAGACCTGTTCAAAGGAGCCCTCGAGTGTAAGCGCGACCGTCACGTTCGAAACTCCTCGAACGCTTTCGCAAAGCCGCACAGCCTGCTCTTCAAGATACGCGGAATACGCCTCTATCTCATCCGCGCTCGATACCTCTTTTTCTTCCTTTTCCCCAAACCCGAAACTACCCCATAATAGTAGAAGAATTCCTATAATTGCGCCGATCAGGGCAAATATCGTGCTGTATTTCGTTTTTTCTTTAAGCATAATCATCTTCTCCCTTCAATAACGCGGCATTCCGCGTCGGTATACCTCGCCACCGCCGCCGACACGTCGCGCGGATCTATAAAAAGCCCGCCGCCGTAAAGATACACTCTTACGCATTCTATCACAACGCCGTCCTCACTTGCAACAACGTCAGCGTCGATCTCCATATTTTCCTCGTCAAATTCCGCAGAAAGAAGATCAAAAAGTTTATCTTCTATCTCCTTCTCGCTTTCATTGACAAGTAAGGCCATTACAGTTTTTCCCGCTTCAACGTTGACCTCGGGAAGTTCAAAATCGTCGAGTGAAATATCCTCTTTTGCCCGTGCCAACATTCCACCTATCGGTGCGATCACGGCGCAAAGCAAGCAAAGCGAGAGACAAATATCAAGCGCTTGCCGCACGCCGCTCTTGTCGCTCGGATACAGCATTCCAATGAGATTGATAATGACCGAAAACGTCACGATTCCCAAAAAATAGCTTCCCAAACTCATCATCCGCCCCCGATAGCAACTTGTCCGATAGCAAAAAGCGTCAGCGCAAAAACGCAAAGCAACGAGGAAAGCGCCGCAGCAGCAATAATATATCCGTAAAGCGAGGCGATCTCGCGGTACAATCTGACCGCGCTTTTGCACCCGAGTAATTCTCCGACAGACGCTGCTGTGTTAAAAACGAATCGTGTCAAAAAGAGCTCGATTATTGTCGGCAAAAGCAAAAGCGCCAAGGCGACTATACCTGCCACACCGACCGTGCTCCGCATCAGTTTTACCGATGCCGCAAGCGTGCGGAGCGTGTCGCCCACAGTCGAGCCGACTACGGGGATCATATTTCCCGCAAGAAACTTGACTGCGCGCGCCCCCGCGCTGTCGCTTGCCGAGGCAAGTATGCTCTGTGCCGAAAGTGTCGCCATTAGAAGAGTCGAACATAGTCCAAATATGAAGGCAAGCGTGCGTTTTATCGAGCCCGATATACCCGACAACCTCGACTCGCCCGAAACAAGCGAATCCGCAAGCGTGAGTGCAAGGCAAGCGGATACGGCGGGAATTACTATCGAGCTTACCGCAAGCTCGATCAGGTTTATCTGCACAAGCAGCGACGAGCTTGCAAGCGCCGCGCCCATTGTATTCCCGCCCGATAAATAAAGCGCGCCCATTATCGGTATCAGCGAATTCATCAAAATGATCAGCCTTTTGAAAAAATCGCTCACCGCGCCGATCCTGCCGACTTGCAAGCCGACTACCGCGCCAGAAATGCAGATAGATATTGCGTAGTTCACCGCTGTTTTGAGCTCACCGGCAATCAGCCCCTCTGTAAAAGCAGACAGAAGCGAGGCAAGCGCAAGCATCGCTACAAGTAAAGCAAAAAGAGAGAATGCCCCGCCGAGGCCGCCGCTGAGAGTATCAAATATCACACCGATTATGTATTTTGGCGACGTCACGTCAAAAAGCGAATCCGAAAGCTCGGAAATATCACCCGAGAAAAATCCTTCGGGAAGCTGAGAGGCGACGTCCTCGGGCAACGAATCCGAAAAATCGAAATATTCCTCGGGCAGAGTTTCTTCCGCCGAGATCGGCAAAATAAAAATCAACAATGCGGCAAGAAAGACAGCTATCCTCTTCAAAGTCCCGCCTCCGAGAACAACGCTCGCACGCTTTCAAGAACCGTTGAAACAAGCGGAAGACTCAAAAGAATTATCTCAAATTTCGCGACTGTTTCAAGCGACGAAGCAACGTTCGTCGCGCCCATTTCGCGGCACATATCGGCAGAGATCCTTGTAATGACGGCAATTCCGATCACGCGAATCAGCACCCCGGCAGCCTCGCCGATAACGGGTGAAGATGACATCAGATCGAAAATGTATTCAAAGATCGGCTTCCCAATTCCAAACGCAGCAACGGTCAAAAGCAAGCTTCCCGCAATCGTCAGCGGAACCTCGAACTCCTTTTTTATATGTCGCAAAAGAAACACCGCAACCGCGCAAAGGATCGCCACGCCGCAAAGCTTATATGTATCAAATCTCATCAGATCCCGAATAGCGAGCGCAGGGCGGTAAGCAAGCCTGCGATCTCCTTGATCAGCATCAGAAGCACCGACACGATGCCCGCTATCGTCAGCCAGATGACCTGCTCGTCCCTGCCCGTTTTGGAAAGGATCTGCCCCGACACCGCTATCAGCATTCCAAGTCCGAGCACCTTTAACACCAAGGTTATATCCACTATGACGTCCTCCTAAAGTAAAATGATCACTATCGCCGCCGCGAGGCAAAATGCCAGCACCGCGCGGCTTTTTTCGTCCTTCGGTATCTCCCGCGAAAGCTTTTCATAGATCGCAGAGAGCTCCTTGATGCAAGCGTCACACCCCGCAAGCTCGTCCTCGCGGTAGGATGAGCCAAGCGAGGAAAGGAAAAGATCAAACTCCCGTCCGCCGTCCGCGTAATAGCATCCCGTCCGCAAAAGCGCGCGCAGACCTTCGATATCCAGATATTCGCCTTCTTCACAACCGATAACGACTGCCTCCGCAATCGCTTTGTCGCACTCGCTTATTATCTGCGAGATCGGCAAAAGGTACCGCTCTATCCTTTCGCGGACAAATCCGACGAAAGCGACCTGCCCACGCAAACGTCGGAGTCTTTCTTTGCCCACGCGCTTGTTTTTTGCCGTCCACAGCCCCGTTGACACAAACAGCAAAACAGCTCCCGCCGCCTTCAGTACCAATTCATAGGAAAGCACGGTCGGCATCCTCCCTTTTGCAAATGTCATAGGAAAGCCCAAATTCACCGCTTCTTCGGATGCCTATATAAGCAGAAAAACACCCCGATTTATGAAGCATTCCCATACCGCTTCTGCCCAAGAGTTCGCGGACATTCGAAGCGTGTGCAGTTGCGATCAGAGGCACGCCGCAACCCTGCGCCTCGCATATTGCATCAGCCTCGGCACGGCTTCCGATCTCGTCGCAGATTATGACCTGCGGCGAAAGCGTGCGCGCGGCAATCGAGATTCCGATATGCTTCGGATACCCCGAAAGCATGTCAATACAAAGATTCGCATCTCCGAGCGAGTACCCAAGCTCCCCGCGGGTATCAATCACACTCACCCGCACCGCCCTGTCACCCGTGGCAAGTATTTTTGCAAGTGAGCGCAAAAGAGTAGTCTTGCCCACTCCGGGCGGTGAATATATCAGCACTCCGCCCGTAAATTCGTTCTTTCTGATAAGTTCAGCGATTTCGCTCCCAAGCGGCGGCGACGGATGTGGGATGCGAATGACGAGTGTATCAATATCGTAAACTCCGCAGATCTTCCCGCCTGACAAAGCGGCTCGTCCGCAAACTCCAACACGCACACCTCCGCGCAGACCGATATATCCATCGGCAATCGTATCGCGGAAGGCATATACCGAGCCCTCGCAAAGTCGCGTGAGGGTACGGTCGATCTCCTGCCTTGTCAGAACGGCGGACGTGGGAATATTTCTGCCCGCCGAAGTCAGCGTGGCACGGCGACCGCAATGCAGTCTGATCTCTTCCACTCTTTTTTGCTTCAAGGCGGCATCCTCGATGTCCTTCCTCACGCGCTCGGGCAGGGCAAACCTTACAAATTCGGGTATGTCGCTCATTCTTTTGCCCTCCCGTGCTTGTCTGATATTAAAATTTATTCGATAGATCAAAAAAATATTACGAAATTTCATTTTTCAACCAAACCTTTTCGCTTTTTGCGACACTTATATAGTGAAAGGCGAAAATACAACTTCGGCGTTATATGAGCTCAACTACGCGGTTATTGACTTTCACTCAAATTTTGGTATAATTAATGCAGATCGATCGATTATCCCAAAAAAGATACGTTTTATCCCAATTTTCAATATCATTAAAACTTTGTGCTATAATTAAGAAAAAGCAAGGAGAAACAACATGGCAAAAACAAAACTTAACACCGCGACGAGATATTTCACGCAGAAGAACCGCGACAAGCTTGAGAGTGTGCTTTTCGCGGGAGGTGTCGTCGGAATTATCGTTTGCATCGTCGGATGGCTGACATATTATTGGTGGTATGCGGGAATAGGTCTTTACATCGGAGGAAGCTGCATCCTCGCATACATAATTCTGACCAACAAAAAGGTCAAGGACGACGCCTATGACGCCCACATTCGCGAATTCATTGAGAAAAATGCGCTGACGCCAAGATCAAGCCACCACTTGAAGCTCTTTGATTGGGAGCGCGGTTACGTCAAGCTCGGCAAGGACCGCAAGCTTCGCTCGAGCGTTTACTGCATTTCCGAATTTGATTTCGAACGCGAGAGCTTCACGCTCAAGCTGACCGAGATCGACCTTTGCGCAACCTCTGACTCTGCACCGCAGGTAAAGGAAAGAAGCTATTCCCTTCCCATCGGCACGCCCACCTCGCTCGAGGAGGTCACGATTGAAGCTCCCGAGGGCAAAAAGGCTGTGCAGTATCTTGTCATCAGCCCCGAGGACGGTTCGCGCATCCGTATCCCCGCGGATACCACAAGCTGTGACACCGACGAGATAATTGAGAAGATCAAACGCAGAAGATAACCACAATTTGATAAAAACGCACCGTTTTGGTGCGTTTTTTCTTCTTTTTTATACCTTATTATTGACTTTTACTTCTTATTATGATATAATAAAATATCTATGTAGTAATTTATTTTTCGAAAGGATATATACAGTCATGCAATGGACATCCCTTAACGACATTCGTGAAAAGTACCTTGCTTTCTTTGAATCCAAGGGTCACCTCCGTCTGCCGTCCTATCCCCTTATTCCTCATAACGACAAATCCCTCCTTCTTATCAACTCTGGTATGGCACCTATGAAGAAGTTCTTCACCGGCGAAGAAGAGCCTCCCCGCAATCGTGTAACTACCTGCCAGAAGTGTATTCGTACCCCCGACCTTGAGCGCGTCGGTCACACCGCACGTCACGGCACATTCTTTGAAATGCTCGGTATCTTCTCCTTCGGCGACTACTTCAAGGAGCAGGCTATCGAATGGGCTTGGGAGTTCCTCACCGTAACTCTCGAGATCCCCACAGAGCTCCTCTGGCCCTCAATCTACGAGCAGGACGACGAGGCTTTCCACATCTGGCGCGACAAGATCGGCGTTCCCGAGGAGCACATCGTTCGCCTCGGCAAGGCTGACAACTTCTGGGAGCACGGTTCCGGTCCCTGCGGCCCCTGCTCTGAGATCTACTATGACCGCGGCGAGAAGTACGGCTGCGGCAAGGAAGACTGCACCGTGGGCTGCGACTGCGATCGCTACATGGAAGTCTGGAACAACGTTTTCTCCCAGTTTGACAACGACGGCAACGGCAACTACACCGAGCTTTCCCAGAAGAATATCGACACCGGTATGGGTCTGGAGCGCCTTGCCTGCGTTATGCAGGGCGTCAACAACCTCTTCGAGGTAGACACCGTCCGCAAGATTCTTGATACAGTCTGCTCGATTGCCGGCAAGCAGTACGGCGACGATGCCAACCACGATATCTCCATCCGCGTGGTCACCGACCATATCCGCAGCGCCACCTTCATGATCTGCGACGGCGTTACTCCCTCCAACGAGGGCCGCGGATACGTCCTCAGAAGAATACTCCGCCGTGCTGCTCGTCACGGTAAGCTTCTCGGTATCACCACAGAGTTCCTCGCTGACCTTCTCACGACAAGTCGGATCGTAGCCATGTCGTTCTGTGAGCCAAGGAGTTGAGTAGATTTCTTGTCTTCCTAAGACCGCTTGGCCTGCG
>JAZSOQ010000116.1:0-38948 GCA_045537015.1 Eubacteriales bacterium | reverse complement strand
TATTGTTTCCGCAAGTCGCAAAAATATGCAAAAGAATCCCGACAGATTTTGACGTCTGTCGGGGATGTTATATTGATGTATCAAGAGTATTAAAGGAAGTGTTTTTCTATAAAGCTTTTGGCTCTGTAGCCCAACAGGAAGGAAACCTCTCCCGCATTTAACTCTGCCCGCAGGTGCTTTTCATCTTGATGCTTTAATATGGTTATCTCATTCCGCTTGAATGCATAACAGCCCAAATCCTTCCAACCGTAAAGGAAGCCACGCATCAGATCTGCCGTAATTCTCAATTCATCACGAACGACAAATATGCACACATCGTGATTGGAAAAGCTTTTATCTGTTGATTCAAAGCACTTTGTAACAATATAGGGTTCTTGCAATTCATAATAATCGCGCAAATGTGAGCATGCTTTTGAAAAAATTTCTTTTTTCATAGATGGCAAGTGAAACGACTCAACCTTTTTCCATAAAGGCGAAGTCAATCCAAAAGTTATAATTCCGCTGACATAGAGCAAGAGCAAGCCGAGAATAATTTCTCCGATAATAACAATGATCTCCCACAGCCACCAATCAGGGATAGGAATTAATGTCATCAAGTAGATTCCAAAAAACATACAAGAGAAAAAGACAAGGAGTGTAATGATAATACTGAATTTTCTCAATCTCTTTTCTTTACGAACTGTACGTTTTTCGTCTGCGGTCAAACTTTTGTATTGCTCTTTCAAAGCATTATTATAATTTTTATTTTCATTCTTATACTTAAAAAAGCGCAATTCGCCTCACCTCCTAAAGATACTTTGGGGTGCTTCTGTTATTCTGTCAATTTCAGCTTTCTCACATCGCTTCCGCTGAAAAGGAGCGGGCGGAATTCGCCGAGGATGCGGCTGGTGATTCTGTCCCAATAGCGGGAATTGAGCTCGTTCTGATTGAGATTTGTGCTTATCACGGTGGGAAGTCCCGTCGAGATGCGGCTGTTGAGCACGTTGTAGATTGTACTTACCGTGAACTGGTTTGAGACCTCTGCGCCGAGGTCGTCGATGATGAGCAGATCGCAGGAGTAATAGCGATCAATATCGTATCCACTTTCGCTTCCTGCGGAATTGCCGAAACGGTTATGCTCAAAATCGGCAAGCATTCCGATCGCGCCTGTGTAAACAACATCAAAACCGCGGTCAACAAGGGCTCTTGTCAGCGCGGTCGAAAGATGAGTCTTTCCAAGTCCCGTGCCGCCAAGGAGCAGGAGATTTTGCGAGCTGTAAGGGGCGAAATTCGCCGCATATTCCTTCATTGTTTTGAGAACGTAGCTCATATTCTCATAAGAACGCGGATTGGTTTTGTAGTAATCAAGGCGGAAATTTTCAAAGGTCTGATGTTCCATCAGCTTTGCGATACCCGCGCTTTCGTACCCTGCCATACGCAGGCGGAGCTTCATGCACTCGCACATCTCGCCGTCAACGTAACCCGAGTCGCGGCAGAGGTCGCATTCATATCGGGGATCCGAATAATCTGCGGGATAACCATAAGTCGCGAGCAAAAGATTACGCTCATAATTGAGCCTTTCGACATCGTGCTTTACCTTCTCGAAGGACTCATTACTCTTGCCGAGCACGGCGTTGAGGAGTCTGGGACCTGTGTCGGAAAGAGCTCGGTCAAGCGCGCGGAGACCGCTGATCTTTGACCAAAGCTCGCGGCGACGGACATCTGCATCTGCCTCGGCCTTTTTATATTTTTCTTTGTATTCCTCGCGAATGCGGCGGAAATTATCTATATTGTATCCCATTTTTTCGCCTCTTTACTTCCTTTTCTTTTGTGCGGGGGCGGTTTTTGCGATCTCGGGAGCCGCGCCCGAGCCTTCATAGCTGCGGCGGAGCGCTGCCTCAAAGAAATCGGTGGAGTCAAAGCTCTTGCCCGCAGCGGGCTCACCCTTCGCCTCTGCCTCGGCAGCCATCTGCGTGCGAACCTCTTCCTCTGTTTTCAGACCGCTTGCATTCCAGCTTTCAAGGATGGCGTTGGCGTAATTGAGCGATGGCTCGTTGATCTTATCTATCGTGATTTCATAAGCGATCTTGATGACCTCGATACCGAAGCCCATCGTCTGTGTCCAGGATTCGATGAACTTCTTCTCTCTTGTTGTCAGCGCGCGGGTCATATTCATACCGAAGAGCGAACGGATCTGAACCTCGAGATCGTGCTTTTCCTGTGCCTTGCGGAGATGCTCTTCGAGAGTTTCCTTATCGGTGATACCGTCATCATAAAGCGAAATTGCGGTGGTTTCAAGATAGCGCACGGAATTTTTACCTATCTGCGCGCAATAGGTGCAAAGAGTGGTTATGTAATCGGGTGAAAAGCCGAGATAATCGCGCAGGGCAATAATCTTTGCGATCTCGCCAACGCGAAGCATCTTGCCGAGGGCGCGCTCGCATTCGTCGATCATAAGAGCGACCTCGCGGTCGTTTTCGACCATTCCGGCAATCTCCGCGCTCGAATAATTCGGAAGTGTTCCGAGATCCTCGCGCTTGCCGACCTTTTTGGGCTTTTCTGCGTTTTTTTCTTCCTTTACTGGTGCTTCTTCCTGCTCGAGGGCAAGAATACCCGCGCCGCGCCAGAAAGCGATAGCCTTTTCAACCGCATCCTCGCTGACCGAGCATTTCTCCGCAAGCGCGGCAACATCGGCGGAGGTATCCGAAAGAAGTGTGATGAGAACGATAATATCCGTCTTCTTTGCGGACGAGAGTGCGGAATTTACGGCTTCGGGCAGAACTATAACGCCTTGCCCGTAGTTCACGCGGAGAGTTTTATTGTCTTTTGTTTTCATAGTTATTCACCATCAATCGTCGGATGCCGAGGCGTTGAGATAGGTATCCGCCACTCTGCCCGCCTTCAGCTCATAATATCCCTGAGCGGCAACCATTACGCCGTTATCTCCGCAAAGCGAGATGGGCGGAAGGATCAGCTCTGCGCCCGCCTTTTCACAGGCTTTACCGACAGCGGCGCGGAGATGCGAATTTGCCGCAACGCCGCCCGACATAACGAGCTGCTTTGCGCCCGACATCTTGATCGCCTGCGGGATCTTCTTTGCCACTGCGGAGCAAACGGTATCAGTATAGAGCGCGGCAAATGCGGGACGGTCTACCTCTACCTTTTGCTGAGCGAGCTTATTGAGATAATTCAGCGCGGCTGTTTTGAGTCCGCTGAAGGAAAAATCAAGATTATCACCCGAAAGTGCGGGGCTGGGGAGCTTGAGATCGAGCTTTCTGCCGCAAGCTATCCCCTCGTGAGCGAGCCTGTCCATAGCCGCGCCCGCGGGATACTGCAAGCCGATAACTCTGCCGATCTTGTCAAAAGCCTCGCCTGCCGCGTCATCGCGCGTGCCGCCGAGCTCGACATATTCGGTATAAGATTTTACAAGATAAAACGATGTGTGTCCGCCCGAAACGACAAGCGAAAGATAGGGCGGCTTCGGCGGTGTTTCGGTCAGGTATGACGCCGCAGTATGGGCGTGAATATGGTTGACCGAGATCAGCGGAAGCTTATTTGCAAAAGCAAAAGCCTTGGCGAAATTCACGCCGACAAGGAGCGCGCCGATAAGTCCCGGGTGGGTGGTGACCGCAACACCGTCAAGATCGGATATTTGCACGTTTGCCTCGGAAAGCGCACGTTCAACAACGCCCGAGATCGCCTCGATATGTGCGCGTCCCGCAATTTCGGGAACAACGCCGCCGTAGAGACGGTGGGTCTCTATCTGCGACGCAACGATGTTCGAAAGTGCGATAAGCTTGCCGCCCTCACCGACATCGCCGACAACGGCGGCGCTTGTTTCGTCGCAGGAGGTTTCAATTCCAAGAATCAACATTTAATTGCCTCAATCAAAAGTTTTTAACATAACTGCCGCGTCCTCGGTTGGGAAGCGGTAATAATTTTTCCGCACGCCGACCGTGCGAAAGCCTTTGCGCTCATAAAGAGAGCGCGCGGGTGTATTTGACACGCGCACCTCGAGAAAGATGCTGTCCACGCCCTTCCCCGAAAGAAATTCTTCAAGCGCGTCAATGACCGCCGAGGCGCAACCGCGTCGGCGAAAATCGGGGTGTGTCGCGATATTCACGATATTTGCCTCGGGCGGAACGAATTCGCATCCGCCGTAAGCCGCAAGTCTGCCGTCGATCATGACTGCAACAGCATGGGTGTTCGGTGACTTGCACATATAGAGCAGAGCTTCGGGGCTCCAGGGCTCGGAAAAGCAAAGTTTTTCGATCTCTGCCGCCTCGCCGAGCATTTCCGGGGTAAGCTCTCTCACTTCAAGATCGTTCATCAGCCTTCGTAATCCTCGAGCTCGTAAAGCTCGTATTCATCAAAGAGATTGCCCATATCTATGTATCTGCCCGTCATTCTGTCGTGAACGTAGGTACCGTCAACGTCTGCAACGAGCACAAGGCTATAATAAAACTCCGGATACTTTTCGGAGATGAATTTGATGGAATAATTCGAGGTTTCCATAACCGTGGAGTAGGAAGGGGTGGCGGGATCTGTGTATCTTGCGACGATCTTATCGATAAACTCCTGATCCTTGATCTCGTAGATCGAATAAGGAACAGCCGCCTCGATACAGATAAGGGCGCCTTTTGCCTCAAATCCGCCGAGCTCGGGGAGCTCCTCTCCCGTCGAGCAAAGCAGCTCACCGAGGGTGGGACAGTAGAGCCACTCCTCTTCCTTGAGATCTTTGATAGCGAAATACTCAACCGTTATCTTGTTGTACTTCCATTTGGTATAAGCTTCACCGGCGTACTCGATGGGCTGATACGCGGGGTTGAGAACGTAAGAATAGGAGATACCGGTCTTTTGGTTTTCAAGTCCTGCACCGGTCATTACCATTCTGTTTGAACAGGATGTAAGCGACAGGGTAAGGCAGATAAGAGCTAAAGAAAAGCAAAGAATTCTTTTAAGATTTTTCATTTCATCCTCCGTATCAATAACCGAATTTTCCTGCGAGAGAATCGTCATCCTCGATCCAGTCGCTGACGTTGATAACGCGGAAATTCTCCTTGTCATCACGAACAACAAGCTTTTCGATACCCGCGTTGATGGCGAGCTTCTTGCACATCATGCAGCTCGAAGTGCCGGGCATTACCGCGCCGTCAACGGGCGAGGTGCAGACCATATAAAGGGTCGAGCCGAGCATCTGCTCGCGGGGTGCGGCGATGATGGCATTTGCCTCGGCGTGAACAGAGCGGCACATCTCGTATCGCTCTCCTCTCGGGATACCGAGCTTTTCGCGGAAGCAATAGCCGAGGTCGTCGCAATTCTTGCGTCCGCGGGGTGCGCCGTTATAGCCGGTTGCGATAATGCTGTCATTTTTTACAATGATCGCGCCAAAGCGGCGGCGGAGGCAGGTGCTTCGCTCGCTTACGGTCTGCGCGATATCAAGATAATAGTTTTCTTTTGAAATTCTGCTTGACATTTTTATATCCTCACATTTTATTTACAAGATCGGTTAAGAATTCTTTGAATCGGTCCGCGACCTCGGGGTGTTCGAGCGCGGCGGTGACATTTGCCTCGAGGAATCCGAGTTTTGAGCCGAGATCGAAGCGTTTGCCCTCGAAATCAAGCGCCGTGACGCCCTCTCTGCGGGCAAGTGTCGCGATCGCGTCGGTAAGCTGGATCTCACCGCCCGCACCGGGGGGAGTTGCATCTATGATGTCGAAAATATCGGGTGTAACGAGCACTCTGCCGAGGATAGAGTAATTCGAGAAGATCTCGGCATCGGTCTTCGGCTTCTCGATCATATCATCAACGAAAAATTCCTTTTCACTACCCTCGATCGGATGAGTTTTGAGCGAACAATACTTTTTGACGAGAGCTGTCGGTACTTCCTTGACTCCGCAAACGGATCTGCCGTATTTCCGGAAGGTTTCGATCATCTGCGCCACTACTGGCTTTTCCGAGAAGATAATATCGTCGCCGTAAAGGATGGCAAAGGGCTCGTCGCCGACGAAACTGCGCGCACATCCGATCGCGTGACCGAGACCTCGCGTGATCTTCTGTCGCAAGAAATAAACACGCACACCGAGAGGCTCTGCGGTTGCCCTTATCTTTTCAATCTCTTCTTCCCTGCCCTTGGAGGTAAAATATCCCTCATATTCGGGAGAATAATCAAAATAATCCTCTATCGCGTCCTTGTTTCTGCCGGTTATGATAAGAACGTCTGTGATGCCGGACTTTGCCGCTTCCTCGACGAGATACGAGATCGCGGGGCGGTCGACTATCGGCAATATTTCCTTTGGAACGGCGCGCGCTATCGGAAGCATACGCGTGCCGAGTCCCGCCGCGGGGATAACGGCTTTGCGAACTTTGGTTGTCTGCATGGCATACTCCTCGCATTATACTATACTTGGTATAATTATAATATAATTTCGACAATAAATCAAGACCTTTTTGTAAACAGCCAAAAATATATCAAAAAATCGCCGCCCCGAGGCAGGGGCGGCTGAGATTTTATTCGTAGATGAATTCTGTCTTTGCGAAGAGATATTCGTTCGGAGAAACCTTGAGTCCTTCCTTAAGAGTTGTATTGATATTCTTCACTGTGACCTTTTGGGGCATGTAGAAGGAATACTGCGGAACATAATCCGCGCTCTTACAATTCGAGTTGAGATTTGCGAAAATGTACGCCTGCTTTGCGTTCTCGATGGTCAAGCCGTCGATCAGCACGGTGATTCCCGCATAGCAAGGATAACCGAAATCATGCTCACCCTTATTGCTTCCCGTAATGACGGTAACATCGGACTGCGTTACGGGGGAAATGGTGCAGTTTCTGATGATGATATCACCTTCCCAAGAGCTTCCGTAGTCGCTGCGGAGGTTGACGATCTTGTTGGTAAAGAAGGTGGAATTTTCGATCAGGAACGTGCCGTATCCGATGATGCTTGCGCCCGCGTGACCGATGATGGAATCTTTGATCGTGGCATTGGCAACGCCCTTGTGTGCATCAAATCTCGAAAGGATGCATCCGTCATAAACGAAGTTCTTGCAATAGTTTGTGCCCGAAACGCCCCAATATTTGCTGTCGTTTATGTCGTTTGCCTGGGTGCAGTTGACGAAGGAAACAGAGATCGAATTGCCCATTCCGATGTCATACGAGCCCATTGCGGTCGTGGGGCTCTGATAGGTCTTGTGACCTGTGAAAATACAGTTTTTAACCGTTACATAAGCGCAGTTGTTGATGGAAACAAATCCGTTATAAGGCGCGCCGGTCGCTCCTTCGCCCGTGATAAGATGAGTAACGCCGTCGATGACTGTATTTGAACGTGTTATGGAAATACCGCGGGCGTAGTAGGTATACTCGGAGGGAGCCTTATTTGCAATAGTCGTAACGATACCGCCGCTGACGGTCAATGTGGTCTCGTCGATCGGACGGACGGTAACAGAGGTCATAGTGTTGAAATCCCACATAACGGGTGCATCGGTGTCAATGTTACCATCTTTGTCGACAACGATACTGTCAACCATTGTCTGACCGTTGTCGGCATTGCCGCCGTAGCGGACATAGTGCGTGGTGTTCGAGTCATAAGCCGTGACGATGCTCTTTTGAGGAAGAGTGACACCGATATTTGTCATTCCGCGCTTCAAGGGCTTGAGATCGTTCATCTGGTAGGTCGAGTAGCTTCCGGGAATGCTGAAGATCCAGTTGCCGCGCTTGTCGGGAGTAACACCCGAGTCATCGATAGTGATCTCCGCGTTGCCCCATTCAACGTCGGTCTTTATAGTAACGGTCTTGCCTGTTGCTGCAACGTAATACTTTGCACCGTAATCTGCAAAGACCTTGTAGCCGTGCTCATTTGCGTAGTTATGTGCCGCAATGAGTCCATCGAAACAGCAAACCGAATCGCCGGTCACAACGTCAAAATCGCTGTAAAAAACGGTTTTCGCGAGATCACGGCTGTAGGAGAGTGCCGCGGGGAGATCGAATGACCCCGTTGTGTGACCGATATTCTCATACCAGAAGCAAACGACAGCTTTCTTCATAGCATCGGCATCCTTCGCGCGGATGACGAGATCGCCGTTCTCGAATTTTGCGGAAACAATATCACCGTCCGCGCCCGAGGCGGTAAGAATGATCTTCTGCTCTCCCGCATCCGATAGCTCGGCACCGCATTTTGCTTTTACAAGCTCTTTTATGTAAGACGCGGGCTCTTCGAATCCCGCGTCGCAAGCGAGAACGAATTTGGAAATATCGGTTTCTCCGAGAGTCAACTCGGAAAGGAAGGAACCATTACTTGAAATATGGCAATAATCCTTAGGCATAGCTGTTTTGCCTCCTTTAATGTCAAGAAAATTACTGATGAAGTATTCAGCTGCATCGATCAGAGCGGTATCGTTATTTCCAACGATGAGGATCTTGTTGCCGTAATGCTTGATCACGAAGCCATCCATACCGAGACCAAGAAGATCGATCCCTTCAAGAGCCTCTTCGGGGAAATACTTGGTATCACCGACAAGGATTTCGGGAACTTCGCCGGTCTTGTCGCCCCAGTCGGAAATCTTCGACTCAACACCGTTATCCTTGATATGGTTGTTGATCATAATCGCAGCGCGGATATTCGCCTGAGTGGCTTTTTCGGGGCGGATGACGGTAAAGAGCGACTTGCCGTCCTTGATGATATCGAAGGTTTCGACTGCCTCTTCTATCGGCTCGGTCACCTCGGGCTCGGTAATCACGGGTTCAGCCGTGGTTTCCTCGGGGACTTCCGCCGTGCAGGCGATAAGGGTCAAAAGCATACACAAAGCTAAAAACAAAGATGTGTATCTGCGAAGAATCGAAAGCATTTTCGTGTTTCCTCCCAAAATAATATGATAGATAAATTTTATCACAATTGTATGAAAAAGTCAACAAAAAATTTGCCGATGCGCGATGCATCGGCAATAAATTAAGATTCAAGCTGCTTTCCGAGAAATGCGGCTGCGGTCTGAACGAGTTTGACCTCGACGCTCTTTTCGTGCTCGGGCATTCTTGGCGCGGGGGACTCGATCGAATCGAGCGACACAACGCATCCGAGAATATCGCCCTCCGAGATTATCGGCATGGCACAACGGATATAATGCGAGCAGTTATCGTTGATGGGCTCAAATTTTGTTTCTCCGTCGCGGTAAAGATAGAGCTGACGGCTTTCGATTATGACCTCGAGCTCGGGCGCGATATGCTTGTCAACGTATTCCTTTTTCGGTGCGCCCGAAACGGCAATAACCGCATCACGGTCGCAGATAAGAACGCTGATCTCGCCCGTTTTATGGAGCGTTTCGGCATACTGTGTGGCAAAAGAGTTGAGCTCGCCGATGGGCGAGTACTTTTTGAAAATGACCTCTCCCTCGCGGTCGGTATAGATCTCAAGCGGGTCGCCTTCGCGGATACGCATGGTTCTTCTGATCTCTTTTGGAATGACGACACGTCCGAGGTCGTCGATTCTTCTAACAATTCCTGTGGCTTTCATTTATATAAATTCTCCTTGATTTTCAGGGTGCGGGATTAGTATCTGTCAATCAAGGAGAATTATACTTTATTTTTTAATTTTTGAGGATTATTTCAGTTTAACGGTCAGGATCTCAAAGCCCTTTATGCTGCAAGTAATCTCACCGTTTTCGACGGGAAGCTCGCAGATCTCGTTCTCGAGCATATCGCAAAGATAAGCTTTTTCGAACGGGATCGCGGTTGTGATATTAAACTTATCGCGGATATTTTTGTATTCGTAGATACGAATAACCGTGCCATCGCCATCCTCGGCTTGTTTTACGGTTTCGCAAGCCGCGTGGTCGCAGTCTATCGAAATTGCTGAAAAATCGGTCGGGATCGTATCGGCATTTCCGGTTGCGGGAAGTGCGGTCAGAGGATTGTTGAGCATATACGCGCGTTTTACCGTATCGCTGTCACGGAGAGCGCCTTCGTGAGGATAGAGCGAATAGGTGAAGCTGTGAGAGCCCATATCTGCCTCGGGGTTGGGGTCCTTTGTCGAACGCAACAGCGAGATCTGCATAACACCATCGTGGATGTCGTATCCGTACTTGCAGTCGTTCATAAGCGACACGCCGTAGCCGCCGTCCGAAAGATCTGCATACTTGTGTGCGCAGACCTCAAACTTTGCCTCGTCCCAGCTCGTATTCTTGTGCGTGGGACGCTCGATGCTTCCGAACTGGATGTCGTAGGTCGCCTTGTCGGCAAGAATGTCCACGGGGAACACCGCCTTGAGCATCTTGTGGCTTTCGTGCCAATCGACTTGAGTTTCGAAGTCGATCTGTGCCGAGAGATCGTTGAACCAAACAGTCTGAACGATGGTGGAAGAGCCGTATTTGCGGGTGATCTTTATGCCGCGTTTTGCGCCGTTGTCGATCACGTGAACGTCGGAAACATCGGTTATCGTCCTGTACTCGGTCGAGTTATACTGGCTCCACTCCCAAGCATCGTAGTAGGGCGGATAATCGGCGTGGATGCGGAGCTCATTGGCAACCGTGCCCGACTTTATGAGCTCTCTTTCCGCTTTCTTGTCATATACCGAAACGATCTGCCAAGCATCATCAAAGGTGACGCAGAGGCGGGCGGTTTCAACCTTGTTTCCGTTGATGGAAACTCTGTTTTCGGTGATGAAATCATTCGCAACGGAATAGCCCTTCTGTGCGATTCCCTTGACGTATGCGCTCTTGCCATCGATCTCGACGAATCCTTCTCCCTCAAATGCGTGAGGATTGAAAATGACGTAGCCGTGCTTTTTGTCGAGCGATGCCGCGATCTTTTCGCGGATCCCGTCTGCGATCTCGTTTCCGATACCGTGGATCACACCGTAATCGATCTTGCTTTGGTCGTAAACCTCCTTGATCGAGGAGCCGGGGATAATATCGTGGAACTGATTGGTGAGGATCATCTCCCAACCGCTGCGGAGTCTTTGTGCGGGGAAGGTATCACCAAAGAGAGTCTTTGCGGTTACACCGAGAAGCTCGGCGTTTTCGTAAAGAAATTCCGCCTTGCGGTTGCCCTTCTTGTTATCCGCCATCGTGGTATATGTGCCGCGGTGGAATTCAAGATAAAGCTCGCCCTGCCAAGTGGGAAGTTCGGGGTTATTCTCGATCTTCTTTTCGAGTCTTCGAAGGAAATCGCCTGCAAATTCGACCCTTGTCTGCGGTGAGCCGGGGATTCCCTTTTCGCTTCTGCGAAGGAGCTCGATATACTCCGAGGTAGGGCCTCCGCCGCCGTCTCCGTAACCGAATGTGACGAGAGCTTCGTCATTCAGATTCTTTTGCTGATAACGCTCGTAAGTGCCCGCGATCTGCGTCGGGTAGGTATTGGCATTGTACGTGGTGGTATGGTACTCGTGGTTTTTGAGCTGCTCGGGGCGCTTCATATTCTGGGTATTGGTCGCCGTGAGGAAATAGCTGTTGATCGAGGTGCCGTCGATGCCCTTCCACGCAAAGGTATCGCAAGGCATCTTGTTTTTGTCGTTCCAGCTGATCTTGGAGGTGACAAACCAATCAACACCGCACTTACGGAGTATCTGCGGAAGTGCGGCGGAATAACCGAAAACATCGGGAAGCCAAAGAACGCGGTTATCGACGCCGAATTCATCCATAAAGAATCGCTTGCCGTACATCACCTGTCTGACAAGGCTTTCGCCGGAGGAAAGGTTGCAATCCGCCTCGACCCACATTGCGCCTTCGCATTCCCATCTTCCCTCTTTGATCTTTTGCGCAACCTCGGCATAAACCTCGGGCGCTTCTTCCTTAAGATTCTTATAAAGGAACGCCTGCGAGGACATAAATTTATATTCGGGATAACGCTTCATCAGCTCGAGAACGGTTGAAAATGAGCGCTGAACCTTCTCGCGGGTCTGCTTCAGTGTCCATTTCCACGCGCAGTCGATGTGCGTGTGACCGATGCAGATGCACTTTGCGGTCTGCTCGCGGCAATAATTCTCGTAAAGCTCGGTCTTCAGATATTCTCTTGCCTTTCTGACCGATTCAAGGAATTCTTCCGAACCGATCTCGTAAAGCTCGAGCATCGAAACCGTGCGGTAGAGGAAATGATGGATATGACCGTACTCTGCGCTGTCGGGCGCGAGGTAATCGAGCATATATAAAGGATAGAACATATCGTAATAAAGCCCGTCAACGTCCGCGTCAAGAGTGCGGAAGGTTACGAAAAGACGTGCTTTGTCGATCTTCGGTCCCGTGTAGGCATAGAGATATATCTCGGCATCACCGCAATCTCCGAGGAGGACTTCGCGGTGGTTGACGTCAACGCCCTGGCGCATCTCGCCGTTTACGTAAACGATGAACTGCGGATTGGATGCATCCCAACCCGATTTGTTGGTCTCAACAAATATATACCTGTTTTTCTCGTCCGAATGGGCATTGAGGCGAAACCAGGCGTGGCTGTCGTTACCCGTGCCCCATTCGCCGCCGTTTTCAAACGGAACGAATTCGGAGAGTGCGGGCGGGGTGTTGTCGGTTTTGTAATCGCAAGGGCAGATAAGAATATTCTCTGCCTTTATGGAATTCTTCCATCTGCAGCTTTTGATAATATCGAAGTATCTTCTGATTTTTTGAAGCTTGTAATCCATATATTACTTCTTTCTGCCATAAAGGCGGTTATAATATTTGAACTTTTCGCGATCGATGCGCCAAAACTGCTCCTTCGTCACGCGATATGACCAGTTGCCCTCGGCAATTCCGGGCTTATTGATCCTCGTATCCGCGCCGTAAAGAAGCATATCCTGAACGGGGATGATGAGCGTATCGGCGTGGCTTGCGAACATAGTGCGCAAGAGATAATCGTAGCTTTCGTCGAGGTTGTCGCCGCGGTAGCCGCAATAGTCGAAAACTCTGCGGCGTGCTCCGCCGTCCATATCCCAAACGAAGCCGAGAAGGGTGTTGTTGTCGTGCGTGCCCGTATAGGCAACTGAGTTTGCGGGATAGTTATGGGGCGTATGAGGGCAATCGTCTTCGGAAAGGAAGCCGAATTGCAGAACTCTCATTCCGGGGAATCCGCTGTCCGCGACAAGCTTTTCAACCTCGGGGGTAATATCTCCGAGATCCTCCGCGATTATCATTCTGCCCTCGCAAAGAGGCTTGATGGCATTGATAAGATTGATGCCGGGGCCCTTGATCCACTTGCCATTTTTGGCGGTCTTCTCACCTGCGGGGATGCTGTAAAATGCCTCAAAACCGCGGAAATGGTCGATGCGGACGCCGTCGAATATCTCGAGCATAAATTCCATACGGCTTCTCCACCAGGAATAGCCGTCTTTTTTCATAAGTTCCCAATTATAGAGAGGATTGCCCCAAAGCTGGCCGTCCTTTGCAAAATAATCGGGCGGGACTCCCGCAACCGCAGAGGGCGAACCGTCTTCTTCAAGCAGGAACTGCTCGGGTGCGCCCCAGACGTCCGCGCTGTCGTGAGCGACATAGATCGGAATATCGCCGATGATCTTTATTCCTTTTTTGTTCGCATAAGCCTTGATCTCCGCCCATTGGGTGAAAAATGCGAACTGCGCGAAATACCAGGTTCTGAGCTCATCTTCGTCGGGAACTTCGACAGTCCATTCGGTCCATTCCTTGCCGCCGTTTGCTTTTTTGAGTGCCATAAAACGGCAAAAAAGCTCGACACCGGGGTGAGTTTTCATAAATTCCTCAACGGGCGCGTAATTCGTCATACGCTTCGAGGCGCGGGCAAGGAGAGCCATTCGCTCCTCGTTCAATCTGTCGAATTCGCAATAATACGGCGTTTTCTGCCTTGCCGCTTCAAGCTCGGAACGGGTGATGAGCCCGACCTCGCAAAGCAGAGGAAGATCAATGAAGAAGGGATTGCCGCTGAACGCGCTGTATGATTTATATGGCGAATTCGCCTCGTCGGGGAGGCAGAAAGGCAGAGTCTGCCAATAGGTGAAGCCGCAATCTGCAAGCAGGTCGATCCACTCGCGCGCCGCCTCGCCGAAGGAGCCCTCGGAATATTCTCCCCAGAGGGAAGAAACGTGCATAAGCACTCCGCTTGATCTTTTCATTATTTATTTGATCTTTGCCGCGAAATCAGACATCATCTCGGAGATCTCGATATTCTGCGGGCAGACCTCCTCGCAGGAGCGGCAGCCGACACAAGCCGTGGGAAGCTTATCTGCGGCGTAGGAAGCGATCATTCTCGGTGAGACCTCGCTTCTGCCCGAAACGGTATGCTCGTTATAATGCTCGATGATGCGGGGAATATCAAGTCCCTGCGGGCAATACGTGGTACAATATCTGCAGGCGGTGCAATTAAGCGTCTTTCTGCCAACCATACTGTCCGCAATCGACATAAGAGTATTCCACTCGTCACCGCTCAAAGGCTTTTCCTCGGAGAAGGTATTGATATTTGCCTTTACCTGCTCAAAATCGGACATACCCGAAAGCGTTACGCAGACTTCGGGAATGCTTTGAATAAATCTGAACGCCCAAGCGGGGATGCTTTCATCCTCTCTGTGAGCCTGAAGCTGTTTTGCGTAAGCCTCCTCGAGGGTTGCAAGCTTACCGCCGCGGACGGGCTCCATTACCCAAACGGGAATATTGCCGTATTCCTTCATCATCGCGACCTTTGCCTCCGCCTTCTGAAGACGCCAATCGAGCCAGTTGAGCTGTATCTGGCAGAATTCCATATATTTGCCGTATTTATCGAGGAAACGGCGCATATTTTCGAGGTTTGCGTGAGTGGAAAAGCCGAGATGACCGATCTTGCCCTCCTCGCGCATTTTGACGAAATACATTACGTCACCGTATTTTTCGTCAAGATATGCGTCGATATTGCCTTCGCTGACGTTATGAATAAGATAAAAATCAAAATGATCGACACGGCATTTTTCAAGCTGTTTTTCGAATATCTCCTTTGCTCTGCCCCACGTTTCCTTTGAGTATCCGGGGAATTTCGACGCGAGATAAAAGCTCTCGCGGGGATATTTTTCGAGCAGCTTACCGACGACGAGCTCGCTCTTGCCGTCATGGTAGCCCCATGCCGTATCAAAATAGTTTATGCCGTTCTTGATAGCGTAATCGAACATTTCTGCTGTCTTCGCCTCGTCGATGGTCTTGTCCTCGCCGTATGTGGGCAATCTCATACAACCCATACCGAGTGCGGAAAGTTTTTTGCCCTTAAATTCCTTGTAGATCATAATTTATCTCCTTTGTGTGTGCCGAAAAGTATTGACTTTTGGCGTTATTAAGTATATAATATCATTATATTGAGCGTTTGTCAAGTAAAATTTTATTTGGAGGCAAAAATATTATGATCAATTTTTCAAATATCAAGGCAAAACTTATGCCTAATTTCAAAGGCGGCGACGGTATCACAGCCGCGCAGATGTTTGTTGACGACAAAAATAAAATCATGAGAATTACCCTTGAGCCCGGCTGTTCGATCGGAATGCATTGCCACGAGGATTCCTGCGAGATCATCTACGTTCTCGAAGGCGTTGGCACTGCTGTTCTTGACGGAAATGAAGAAAAGGTTCAAGCGGGCGAATGCCACTACTGCCCCAAAGGTCACGAGCATTGCTTCATCAACAAGGGCAAGAAGGATCTTGTATTCTTCGCAGTTGTGCCGCAGCAATAAAATGCAAAATGCAAAATGCAAAATGCAGAATGCAAAATGAGGTCGAATAATGAAAACCGTTGATATATTCGGAAAGAACCGGTTACCCGAAGTCAAAAAGAGTCGCGTTGCGTGCCGCGGTTTTGTGGTTGAAAACGACAAAATATTGATTTGTCATGAGCTCAAAGACAAGCAATTTTTCTCTCCGGGCGGAGGACTTGAAAAAGACGAAAGCCTTGAGGAATGCTGCATTCGCGAGATCTGCGAGGAAACCGGAATACTCGTAAAAGTTAAAGCTCACCTTATCACAGTAAACGAATATTACGAGGATTGGAAATTCATTTCGCATTATTTCATCTGCAAGCCTATCGGAACAGCAGAAAGAAAACTTACAAAGGCAGAGATTAAAACCGGTCTCGTTCCCGAATGGGTAAATATTGAATTCATCCGCGATCTTTGGTCGCGCCACGATGAATTCAAGCGCGAGGAAACAAGGGGATCCTACCTTCGCGAATACACTGTGCTTTGCGAGTATTTTGAGGTGACAAAATGAAATTTCTCTCTTGGAACGTAAACGGCTTCAGAGCTTGTCTTGAGAAAGGCTTTGCTGATTTCTTTGCCGAGCAGGATGCCGATTTTGTCTGCATTCAGGAAACAAAAATGCAACCGGGACAAGCTGCGTTTGAACCCGAAGGGTACTATCAATATTGGTACAGTGCCGAGAAGAAAGGTTATTCGGGCACCGCTATTTTCACCAAACACGAGCCGCTTTCGGTCACATACGGAATTGGTATTCCTGAGCATGACATGGAGGGGCGCGCCATTACGCTTGAATACGATAATTTCTACCTTCTCTGCGTCTACACTCCTAACGCACAGCGCGAGCTTGCGCGGCTTGATTACAGAATGGCTTGGGAGGACGCTTTGCGCGGATATATCAAGTCGCTTGACGAAAAAAAGCCGGTCATTTATTGCGGTGACCTTAACGTCGCGCACAACGAAATAGATCTTAAAAATCCGAAATCCAACCGTCAAAGCGCAGGTTTTTCCGACGAAGAACGCGGCAAGTTCACAGAACTTCTTGAAAGTGGATTTACCGACACCTTCCGCACGCTCTATCCCGACAAGATCGAGTATTCCTGGTGGAGCTATATGTTCTCGGCACGCGCAAAGAACGTGGGGTGGCGAATCGACTATTTTGTCGTATCTGACCGCTTGTTTGAGCGCGTTCGGGACAGCTTCATCCTCACCTCGGTAACGGGCAGCGACCATTGCCCCGTTGGTATTATATTGGAGTAAAAAATGATTTTTGAAAAGGCAATACTTAACGTATACAAAAGCAATATCCGGATTCGTCAGGACGGCAATCCGCTTTTGCATTATTATTCCGCATCGGATTTTCCCGGGCTGCAGCGCACACCCTTTGATTTTGAGGGCAACGCTGGACAAAAATTGCAGGGATATTACTACTATTATTCCTCGCCGCGCAAGGACAGGCTCATCATTTTCGATCACGGAATGGGCAACGGGCACGTTGCTTATCTGAGGGAGATCGAGCTTATCGCGCGCCGCGGATACACTGTTTTTACATACGATCACACGGGATGCCGCGAGTCGGAGGGTGAGAACATCGTCGGCTTCGCGCAGTCGCTGTGCGACCTTGATTACGCGATAAACGCGCTTCATTCGGCTAAGGAATACAGCGACGCGAAATACACCGTCATCGGTCACAGCTGGGGCGGTTTTGCCGCGCTGAATATTTCCGCGCTCCATCCCGAAGTTGAATCCTGCATCTCGCTTTCGGGATTCATCGGAGTTGAACGAATGATCGAGCAGTTTTTCTCTGGCATCCTCAAATTCTATCGTCCGTCGGTGTTGCGCCTTGAGCACGAATCGAACCCTATGTATTCGCTCATCGACGCTCGCAAGAGCTTAAAAAATTCAAAGAGCAGAATTCTTTACATAGCATCGGACAACGACCCGACAGTTAAGACATCATATCACTTCGACACTTTGAAGAACTCTCCTCCCGAGGGTGCTGATATCGTATTCCACCTTGTTCACGGCAAGCTGCACAACCCAAATTACTCGGAAAGCGCGGTCGCTGAGCTTGATAAAATGAGCAAGGCAATGACCGAAGGTATGAAGAAAAAAGCTTTCGAAACGACCGAGGCGGTCGATGCCTTCCGCGCCTCGTGGGATTGGGAAAAGATCACGGAGCAGGACGAAGAACTGTGGAACAAGATATTCGACTTCATCGAAGGAGGCAGCAAAAAATGACCGAGGCTTCAAAATTCGTATTCGATAACTTTCACATCAGAAAAACGAAGAAGCAAAAGGACGGATTTATAGATCACATCTTAGAATTCGCCAAGGACAGCGGCTATTCCGCAAAGGTCGAGAAAGGCTCATTCGGCGCGCGCAATATCGTAATCGGCGATCCCGCAAGTGCAAAAGCTGTCTATACCGCGCACTATGACACCTGCCCACGTCTTCCCTTTCCGAACTTCATTACACCAAAGAATTTCTTCTATTATCTCGTTTATCAGCTTTTTATAACCGTGGTGCTGCTCGCCGTGCTTTTCGTCGTGGCATTCGGTCTTGCATACGTCGCTGACCTTATCTGCGATGCTCTTTCGATGGGAGAAGATCTTGCTGCTCTTATCTCCTATTACGCCTGGCTACTCGGATATTTTCTCGCCTTTTTCCTCTTTATGAGCGGTCCCGCTAACAAGCACACGGCCAACGACAACACCTCGGGCGTCATCACTCTTATGGAAATAATGCAGGCACTGCCCAATGAAAAGAAAAACGAGATCGCATTCGTTTTCTTCGACCTTGAAGAAATGGGGCTTTTCGGGTCTTCGGGATTTGCTTCGAAGCACAAAAAAGAGATGAAGGACAAGCTCCTTCTTAATTTCGACTGCGTTTCGGATGGCAATACCATTCTTTTTGCGGTTAAAAATGCCGCAAAGAAATACATCCCCGCGCTTGAAAAGAGCTTTGTTTCGAACGAGCACTTCACCGTTGACATTGCTTCAAAGGGAGTTTTCTACCCCTCCGATCAGGCTAACTTCAAGGCAGGCGTCGGAGTTGCGGCGCTGAATTACTCAAAAAAGCTCCGCACGCTCTATATGGACAAGATACATACAGCCAAGGACATCGTTTTCAAAGAGGAGAACATCAAATTTCTCACCTCGGGCGCTATACGCCTTTGCGATGAACTATAGAACCATAATGGAAAAGATATTTTTCAAAGTTAAATTCAATAATTTCCGTGAAATTTCGGGTTCAACGGCAAACGAAGTGCTCGACCGTGAAGAATGGGCGGAATGCGAAGCTGTGCTCTGCCTTCCCGATTCATATTCAAGCAGCGGCGATCCAACTCCTCTGATCCTTTCCTGCCACGGAGCGGGAAACACCGTGTGCGAAGCCGATGGCAAGACGGGCGGGGCAGCCTATGCATCCGAATGCATACGCGCGGGTTTTGCCGCACTCGATATCAGCGGAAGCGCACCGCACGGTCTCACCTTTGGTTGCCCCGAACACGTTTTTGCGCTGTACAAGGCTTACCGCTATGCCATCAAGAATTACAACCTTTCCGAAAGAGTGTTCATGGCAGGGCATTCGATGGGCGGCGGAACGGCGATCAATTTTGCAAGCACCTTTCCCTCTCTCGTTATCGCGCTTGGCGTTATGAACCCCGGACTCAGCTTTCACGGCATACAGATCGGTGATTACGTCTGCAGAAATCCGTGGGACAGAGAATGGGCGGACGGGCATCGCTACCGCAAGCCCATTGCTAAATGCTTCCGTTTTCCCACCGAGGAATTCTGCGCCGATAATATATCGGGGTTCGAGCCATATCGTACACGGTCATTCACGAATGCCGACGGCAACCGTTGCGTTATACCGCCCTGCCCCGTAAAGATATGGCAAGGGGCTGACGACAAGACGGTCGATCCCGTTCTTTCCCGCGAATACTACGATTCGATCCGCCGAGCGGGATGCTACGCCGAGCTTCATATCCTCAACGGAGTTGCGCACAAGGTCGTTGACACGATGAAAAAAGAACTGCTTTTGTGGTTTGAAAGATTTATTTAATTGGATCTATCAAAATTACATTCCCAAAGCGGAATAAGGAGTAAAAAATGAAGATCATTATTGTAGGAGGCGGCAAGATCGGCAAAAGCCTGATCGAAAGCCTCGTCGGAGAGGGACATGACGTTGCTGTCATAGACAAAGTTCCCTCCGTAATTGAAGAAATTACAAACGCATACGACGTCATCGGCGTTTGCGGAATCGGCACCGACTGCGAGGTCCTTGCGGAGGCAGGTGCGGCAAAGGCGGATATCGTCATCGGTGTAACTGGCTCGGACGAGCTTAATATGCTTTCCTGCTATATTGCCAAGACCCTCGGCGCGAAGAATACTGTTGCACGTATCCGTGACCGTGAATATAACGACAAGAGCCTTGGATTCATGCAACAGCAGCTTCAGCTTTCAATGTCGATCAATCCCGAAATGTCCGCGGCACACACCATTGCAAATATTCTCAAATTCCCTTCCGCAGTAAATATCGATACCTTTGACTCTCATAAATTTGAGATTGTCGAAATGATCCTTGGCGACCAATCCCCGCTTGCGGGTATGAATATGATCGATCTGCGCCGACACAGCCCGGGAAAATTCCTTATCTGTGCCGTAATGCGTCAAAATGAGATCATAATCCCCGACGGTCGATTTGAGCTCAAGGACGGGGACAGAATCGCCCTGACCGCCGCGCCGAACGAGATCGGCAAGCTCCTTCGCAGTTTTGGGCTTATCACAAGAAAGACCAAGAACGTTATGATACTCGGCGGTGGCAGAATCGCATATTACCTCTCGCAGTCGCTTCTCGCATCGGGAAATAAGGTCACCGTGATCGATAAGGATGCGGCGAAATGCGCAGAATTTGCAGAATCGCTTCCGGGAGTTACCGTTATATGCGGTGACGGAGCAAATCAAGATATGCTGATCGAGGAAGGTCTCGGACAGACCGATGCCTTCGTTGCGCTCACGGGATATGATGAAAACAACATTCTTATTTCGTATTTTGCATCATCTCAACAAGTTCCCAAAGTTATCGCCAAGGTCAACCGTCACGAATTCAATCCGATAGCGGTCAAGCTCGGCATTGACACACTCGTTTCTCCCGTACAGACGGTTACGGAAGAAATGTTGCGATATGTCCGCGCACTTCAGAATTCGGTCGGCAGTAACGTGGAAAAACTTTATAAGATCATGGACGGCAGAGTCGAGGCGCTTGAGTTCAACGTACGCGCTGATTTCAAGCATACGGGAAAAGCTCTCAAGGAAATCAAGTTTAAGCAAAATATCCTCATTGCAGGTATTCTCCGCAACCGCAAGCCAATAGTTCCGAGCGGCGACGACATCATTCTTCCCGGCGATAAGGTCATCGTTATCGCCGCAGATCACCGCCTTTACGACCTTTCGGACATAATCGAATAACGCGGAGGCAGAAAATGAATCGCAGAATGGTTTTTTATACCGTTGGGCACATTGCCTTAGCGGAATCGGCGCTTCTTTTGCTCCCGGCATTGATTGCGCTGATATATCTTGAAAAAAGCGGTGTCTTCTTTCTCCTGACCTCAGTCCTTTCGGTTGCAGTAGGCCTTATCTTTATCACAGTCTTCAAACCTCAAAGCAGGCTAATATACGCAAAGGAAGGCTTTGCCATTGTTGCATACGCCTGGCTTTTGATGTCTGCGGTTGGCGCTCTGCCTTTTACGCTCAGTGGCGCCATTCCCTCCTATATCGATGCCTTCTTTGAAACAGTCAGCGGATTCACCACAACCGGTGCTTCCATTCTTACAGACGTTGAGGCACTCGACCGTTGTATGCTCTTTTGGCGCAGTTTCACTCACTGGATCGGAGGAATGGGAGTTTTGGTCCTCGTAACCGCTGTTGTGCCAAACATCGCAGACAGATCGCTCAATATCCTCAAGGCAGAAATGCCCGGACCGACCGTAGGAAAACTTGTTCCACGCTCACGCGACACGGCAAAAATCCTTTATTTCATCTACTTCGGAATGACCGCACTTCTCATTGTGCTTCTCATCGCGGGCGGAATGCCGGTCTTCGACAGCGTGGTTCACGCATTCGGCACGGCCGGAACAGGCGGATTCGGCATTAAGAGCGACAGCATTGCTTCTTATTCACCCTATCTGCAATGGGTAATAACGATATTTATGTTTCTGTTTGCCATCAATTTCAACCTCTATTACCTGATGCTTGTAGGCAAATTCCGCGCCGTATTCAAAAGCGATGAGCTCTGGTTTTTCATCGCTCTTGTGCTTTTCTGTATCGGAACAATTACCGTGAACATCATGCCGATATACGAAAATCTTTCCGAGGCGTTGAGACTTTCCGCATTTCAGGTTTCCTCAATAGTATCCACAACAGGATATGCAACTGCTGACTTCAACCTATGGCCGGGGCTTTCAAAAACATTGCTCTTGATCCTGATGTTCGTCGGAGGCTGCGCGGGCTCAACCGGTGGAGGATTAAAGGTTGCCCGAGTCGTTATTCTTCTCAAATCGATCAAAAAGGAATTAACAAGGCTTTTGCATCCGAGATCTGTAAAAGCAGTTATGTCTGAAGGCAAAAGGCTTGACGATGAAGTACTCAGCGGTGTAACATCATATTTCGCGGTTTATACCCTATGCATAATGGTTGTTTTTGTATTACTCTCCTTCGAGTCTTTCGGATTCGAGACCAATTTCACGGCATCTGTTGCTTGCTTCAACAATATCGGGCCAGGATTTGCGGATGTCGGTCCCGCCGCAAGCTTTGCGGAATATTCCGCCTTTTCGAAGATCATTCTCTCGTTTGCCATGTTACTTGGCAGACTTGAGGTATTCCCACTTCTTTTGGGGCTCAATCCCCTTATCTGGAAAAGGGCGAAAGGCAACTGATATGACGAACGAAAAGATTCTGCAGATCGCTCTGCAGCAGTCGGCATACGACTGTAATTGCTCGCCCGAAGATTTTCTTAAGGAAGAGCATATTGTAGCACTTTCGCAAAAGCATCCAAAGGCAAGGAAGTATCTTCCGTTACCCTTTGAATGCGATTTTGTCAGCTACGGCAACAACGTCGTGGCGCAGACAAGCGAGCGGCTCACAGAGGTCGTGCGCGAGTATATAAGCAAATACATCGTCGCGCATTCCTTTGAAACCCCAAACGTGCACGTGCTCGACGAAATGCTTCTCCCCTATCACCTCAAGGTCTGCTTCACGGCGGTATATTATCTGCCCGACGTTGAAAAGATCCGCGAGCTTCCCTGCACTTATGAAATGCGGGTTTTGCATCAAGAGGATTTCGCTGAGCTCTATCTCCCCGAATGGAGCAACGCTCTTTGCGAGAAGCGAAAAGAGCTGGACGTGCTCGGCGTCGGGGCTTATGATAACGGAAAACTCGTTGGTCTTGCGGGGTGCTCCGCCGACTGCGAGGATATGTATCAGATCGGTATCGACGTTCTGCCCGAATATCGCAGACAGGGCATCGCCTCGACGCTTACAAGCAAGCTTGCACTTGAAGTGCTCAAGCTTGACAAAGTACCCTTTTATTGCACCGCGTGGTGCAATCTCAAATCCGCGCGTAACGCGATCAAATGCGGATTTTCGCCCGCTTGGGTCGAGCTTACTGCGCGCGATATAGATTTCGTAAATAAATTTAACAGAGAATTAAAACTTTAAGGAGAAAAAGGTTATGAAAAAACTCAATCTCGCAATCATCGGTCAAGGCAGAAGCGGTAAAAACATTCACGGAAAGTATTACCGCAGCGAAAGCAATCTTTACTATGACGTCAAATACGTCGTTGACGCGGACGAGTTCCGCCGCACGGTAGCCGAGGATATCTATCCCGGTTGTAAAACCTTTGCGGACTACCGCGAGCTTTTCGGGCTCGACGACATCGACCTCGTTGTCAATTCCACCTATTCGGAAATGCACTATCCGATCACAAAGGATCTCCTGCTTCACGGCTTCAATGTGCTCGTTGAGAAGCCTTTCGCTCGCTCCCGTTACGAATGCGACGAGCTTATCAAGATTGCAGAGGACAAGGGACTGACTCTCGCGGTATTCCAGCAGACCTTCCTTGCTCCCTTCTATCCCTTTGCATACGATCTTGCGAAGTCGGGCAAGCTTGGTGAGATCAAGCAGATCAGCATTCGCTATAACAATTTTGCTCGCCGTTGGGACTGGCAGACTCTGCAGAAAAAGTGCGCGGGCGGAGTTTACAACACGGGCCCCCACCCGATCGGTCTGGCACTCGGATTTCTTGATTTCGACGAAAACGCGCGCGTCGTTTACAGCAAGCTCGGCACCGCGCTGACCTTCGGCGACTCGGATGACTTCGCGAAGATCATCATCGACACGCCGAACAAGCCCCTCGTTGACATCGAAGTCACATCTATCGACGCTTTCTCGAACTATAACGTCAAGATCCTCGGCACACGCGGATGCTTCAAGTGCACTCCTGCGGCTTACGAGATGACATATATCGTTGACGGCGAAAATCCCGAAATGTCGGTTTCCGAGACCTTCATCAAGAATGATGCGGGCGAGCCTATCTATTGCTCGGAAAAACTCGTTAAGCACACCGAAGAAGGCAAATTCACGGGTACTGCTTTCGACGTTGGAACCGCCACTCTCTACGAACAGCTCTACTACAAGATCACCGCGGGCAAGCCGATGACCGTTACACCCGAAATGGCTGCGGCAGTTGTCGGAGTTATCGAAAAAGTTCACGCAGACAATCCCCTTCCTCTCAAGTTTTAAGGAGAATGACAATGAAAAAGATAGCTATTCTCGGTTGTGAAAACTCGCACGCAAATGCGTTTTTGAAGTTTATCAAGGAAAAGGAAGAATTCGCGGATATTGAATGCATCGGCGTTTACAGCGTTGACTCCGCGGCTTCGGAGAAGCTTCGCGACACTTTTGGCGTACCGGTTCTTGAAAACTACGATTCCGCTGTCGGCAAGATCGACGGTCTCATCATCACCGCGCGCCACGGCGGCGATCACTATAAATTCGCAAAGCCCTATATCGAAAGTGGCATTCCGATGTTCATCGACAAGCCGATCACGGTCAGCGAGGAAGAGGCAGTTGAGTTCATGCGTGAGCTCAAGGCACGCGGCACAAGAATTTCTGGCGGTTCATCGCTTAAGCAGGACGTTTACGTTTCCGAGCTGAAAGCAGATGCTCTTGCAGAAACAGACGGCAAAACTCTCGGCGGCTTCGTTCGCGCGCCCTATCAGGCGGAAAATGCCTACGGCGGATTCTATTTCTACGCTCAACACCTCGTTGAAATGGTCTGCGAGATCTTTGGCAGATTTCCGAAGTCTGTCGAGGCTAAAAAGAATGGAAAAACTATAAACGTGCTTTTCCATTACGATGATTACGATTGCGTTGGTCTTTTCTGCGACGGCTCTTACGTTTATTACGCCGCAAGAATGGCTGAAAAGTCATCGAAATCCTTTGAGATTCCCACAACTACCGATTGGTATTACCGCGAATTCAAGGAATTTGCCGAAATTCTGAACGGCGGCGAACAGACCTGCACTCATGAGGAATTCATCTCGCCCGTTTTCATCATGAACGCTATTATGCGCTCGCTTGAAAGCGGAAAAGCCGAAGAACTTCCCGAAATAACGGTGTAATTATGGCAAATATCATACTTTCGGCATTTGCCGATGAATACGCAGACTCTTTTGAAGAACAGCTCAGTGGGCTGTGCAAACTCGGAATATCTCATATTGAGATCCGTCACGTCAACAAGAAAAACATTTCTGTTCTGACAAAAGAGGAAGTTCTTGAAGTCAAAGAACTTCTTGACAAGTACAGCATCAAGGTCTCCGCGATCGGTTCTCCGCTTGGCAAAATCAAGCTTGACGGAGATATTGACGGTCATATTGAAACGGCCAAAAGAGTCTTTGAATATGCAAATATCCTCGGCGCAAAGTTCGTCAGAATTTTCAGCTTTTACGCACCTGCGGGCAAAAACATCATTGATATGAAGAACGAAGCCTTCTCCGCTCTCGGCAGACTTCTTGAGGCTGCCAAAGAATACGGAGTTGTTCTCTGTCACGAAAACGAGGCGAAGATCTACGGCGACATTCCCGCGCGCTGCCGAGAATTGCTTGATGCCTTCCCCGATCTTGCCTGCGTTTATGATATGGGCAATTACGTCCTTGAAGGCGTTGATCCATATCCTGAATCATACAGACTGCTCAAAGACAGAATCGCATATTTTCACATCAAGGACGCCCTCTCTGCGGGCGCTATCGTACCTCCCGGATGCGGCGAGGCAAAGATCGCGGAAATACTCGCGGAACATAAAAAAGACGCGGACAGCGACTTCTTCGTGTCGCTCGAACCGCACCTTGAGCTGTTTTCGGGGCTCAATTCCCTTGTAGGCAGAACTTTTGAGAATCCGTATAAATATCCCGACGCAAAAACCGCTTTTGCGGATGCGGCGGAGAAACTTAAAAAGTTGATTTAACGATAAAAAGGCTGTTTCATTACAAATGAAGCAGCCTTGATATTATACAAATACTTTTTACTAAATATAGTATAATTTAAATAATATATTGTACATCTTTTGGAAGATTTTCGCTTCGCGAAAAACAGTATCTTATTAAAACGCCTCATTCGTCACGCTCCTGCGTGCCATCTTCCCCCACCGGGGAAGGCTGATAGATTGGTCGATATCCTTTAGCTTTTCAACGAACATCGGATATTGCTTTAATTTTGTTTGGGCAGATTGGAATGTTTTTATTTAGATTATTCAGCACTCGTAATGGAGTTTGTGAAAACTTTTTCAATAAAATATTCCACTTTGATATGCGAAATTATATTGCTCAATCATCTTCGCTGAATAGTTGGCGGTTATAGCTGTACTTTTCAGCCTTCCCCGGTGGGGGAAGGTGGCGCGGGTAGCGCCGAATGAGGCGTTTTAATAAGATACTGTTTTTCGAGCGTAGCGAGAAAATCTTCCAAAAGATTCTTACTCTATTTGATCTGCTTTTTATTTTTTGGTTGCTTCACTCTTTTGTCAATGAAGCAACCCATTTATGCTATTTTCCTTCTTCGATACAGTTGAGCAGATTTCTCCCTGCCTCACACAAAGATAATACTTGCAAAGCCGTTTTTATATTGATATCCGGATACTCGAATTCAGCACTCCAATCAGCTTCATCAATTCTGTTCAAAAAGTAAAGAACCATAATCTTTCCCAAAACCGCTTTAGAATAAATATCCGTATCGGTACAGTTCTCGATAACATACTCGTAATGACGCAAAGAATTCTCGATCATATCCTCGAAATATTCACTGTTTGGATTATCCGAAATGTTTTCAACGAATGCAAGCCCGTACTCCGAATAGGCTAACCATTCCAAATAATCATAGTCTTTTGGGTATGCCAACGTTGCTTCCTTTGCCCACCAATAACTGCCGTTATAATCATGGCTGTTTCTGTATTTTTGCAGTGCTGCGTTGTATCTTTTTCTTTTTTTATCGTCATCAGATTCCGATATTCCCAGCAATTCATCCGCACTGATACCAAAAAGCTTTGTAAGCGACACAATAATTGATAGATCGGGGCTGGATAAACCGCATTCCCACTTAGAAACTGCTTGATATGATATGCAAAGATGCTCCGCGAGTTTTTCCTGCGTTATACCGTTCTTTTTTCGCAACTCTTTAATTCTTTCACCGATAGTCACATCAATTACCTCTTTCCTGACTTTGGTTTAATTATACCACATAACGGCTTTGAAAACAATAACCGGTTTTTCTAAAAATTTGCAACCTGCGGTTGAGAATATGAAACCTCACAACTTAAAAGGACAGAGAACTTTCATTCCCTGTCCTTATTTATCAACATTTTGCGATATACCTCGTTTCACTCGGTGCGATATGTTTGCTTCGCAAACACGATATAACTTCGCTTCGCTCGGTTACGATATGATATAAATCCTCTTCACGCCCCGCAGGGCATATCGTATCGAAGATATATCGCACGCGTCAGCGTATATCACAAATTCCGATAGGGATTTATATCACGGCACATCTGCCAGAGGGCTGATGTACTATGATCACATAAGCTTTCTGATAAGTCCCTTGATATCCTCAACCGAAGCAGCCTTGGGGTTGCCGGGTGCGCAAGCGTCTGCGTAAGCGGACTCTGCGAGGAAGTCGAGGTCCTCTTCCTTGAGTGCTTCAAGCTTTGTGGGAATTCCGACGTCAACGGAGAGCTGACGGACTGCGTCAACGGCTGCCTTGCGGTATTCAGCCTGGCTCATTCCGGTGGTATCAACGCCCATAGCCTCGGCAACTGCCTTAAGCTTTTCACCGGTACATTCTGCGTTGTACTCCATAACGATGGGAAGCATCATTGCGCAAGCAACACCGTGGGGGGTGTCATAAACTGCTCCGAGAGTGTGCGCTACCGAGTGAGCGATTCCGAGACCTACGTTCGAGAATGCCATACCGGTTACGAACTGACCGAGAGCCATACCCTCTCTGCCTTCGGGATCATTATTGACCGCGCCGCGGAGGCTCTTTGCGATGAGGCGGATAGCTTCAAGGTTGAGGCAATCGGGAAGATCCCATGCTGCCTTGGTGGTGTAGCCCTCGATCGCGTGGGTGAGAGCATCCATACCTGTTGCGGCGGTGAGTCCCTTGGGCATTGTGGACATCATATCGGGGTCAACAACTGCGATGTCGGGAATGTCGTTTACGTCAACGCAAACGAACTTTCTCTTGCGCTCAACGTCGGTGATAACGTAGTTGATGGTTGCCTCTGCAGCGGTACCTGCTGTTGTGGGAACTGCGATGGTGTAAACGGTGCGGTTCTTGGTGGGTGCAACGCCCTCGAGAGAACGAACGTCAGCGAACTCGGGGTTGTTGATAATGATACCGATAGCCTTTGCGGTGTCCATCGAAGAACCGCCGCCGATGGCGATCATATAGTCAGCGCCCGAAGCCTTATATGCCTCAACGCCGTTCTTTACGTTTTCAATGGTAGGATTGGGCTTGATGTCGGAATAGATCTCGTAAGCCATTCCTTCCTTATCAAGGATATCGGTGACCTTCGCCGTTACACCGAACTTAACAAGATCGGGGTCGGAAGCTACGAATGCTTTTTTGAAGCCTTTGGCTGCAACGATTGCGGGGATCTCGAGGATCGCGCCCTTGCCGTGATATGATATTGCGTTGGATACGAAACGATTTGCCATTTTAAGTACCTCCGGTAATATTTTACCTAATTTATTCGGGATCAATTCTGCCCGTTGATTTAATTATACCTTATCGGACGGAAAATTTCAATAGCGAAAATAAAAATATTTTGCGTTTGTATAGATTTTTTTGTTTCGTTATGATATAATTAAACCAACAAATCGAAAGGCTGAAAAAATGTTCAGAGAAATTGTCAGAAAAAAGCAAGCGCTCGCGCTTGATGAATGCAAGGAAATACTGAAAGCCGAGCCGCGCGGTGTGCTTTCCTTGATCGGCGACTGCGGATACCCTTACGGTGTTCCGATCAATCACTATTACTGCGAGGAAAACGGTCATATCTATTTCCACAGCGGCAAATCGGGTCACAAGATCGACGCTATACGGGCGTGCGACAAGGCTTCCTTCTGCGTTTATGACGGCGGTTATCGCAACGAAGGCGAATGGGCGCTCAATATTAAAAGTGTCATAGTTTTCGGAAGAATTCAGATCATCGAGGACTTCGACGAGGCGATGGAGATTTGCCGAAAGCTGTCCTATAAATTCACATCGGACAGCGATTACATAGAAAAAGAAATTCGGGTATCGGGCAAAAACACTCTCTGCTTCAAGCTTGTTCCCGAGCATATCACGGGCAAGAGAGTCAACGAGTCATAGGAGGATCGTATGAAAACGGCAACAACATGGAGTTATAAGCATTATCTCCCGCTTCATCTGAAAGAACGCAAAAACGCGCCATATATCTGTCGGATCGCACCCTTTGCCGATGGGTTTGAATTTGACATTTATGACGATTGTGAAAATTCCTCATATATTTTGAAATGGAAAATCCGTGGTGAGGATACCGAAAACGCAGTAGTACTTGACGGCAAGCACGGCAAGGTTGACGGACTTTTGAGCGACACCGATTACGCATTCCGCGTTGAGCGCAAGGACGGTACTTCTTCCACCGAACGACTTGTCAGAACAGGAAACGTGCCGGGCGGGATCGTGAATTATCTTCATCCCGATGACGAAGAATATGCTTTTTCGGGACGGTATCTCTGCTCTCCCTCGCTCATAAGACTTGAGAACGGCACTTTGCTTGCCTCGATGGATCTTTACGCAAGCGGTGCGCCGCAGAATCTGACCTTGATCTATTCGTCAAAGGACAACGGCAAAACCTGGGAGCATCTTTGTGAACTCTTTCCTTGCTTCTGGGGCAAAATGTTCCTTTGCCAAGGAAAGCTTTACATGCTCGGATGCTCAACGGAATACGGCGATCTGCTCATAGGCAGATCGGACGACGGCGGCAAAACTTGGAGCGCCCCCACCACTCTCCTGCGCGGTTCCTGCCATTGCAAGGAAGTCGGATGGCACCGCGCGCCGATGCCCGTTCTTATCAAGGACGGCAGGGTTATGACCGACGTTCAGTACGGTGCTTGGTCCGAAAAGGTCTTTTGCGATGCCGTGATCTCCGCGCCCGAGGAAAGTGATCTGCTCGATCCGACAAATTGGGTATGCAACGAGCTTTTCGATGCGCGCGAGCATATTTCACCGCTGCCCGAAAAGATATGGGGCGGAATTGAGGGAAATATCGTTGCGAAGCCAGACGGCTCGATCGTTGACTTTCTCCGATTTGCAAACCGCACCGCGCTCATTCTGAAATACGATCCCAAGAACCCGGAATCGGAGCCCGTGCTTGACAAAGTTATTGACTTTCCCTGCACAGCATCAAAATTTGATATAATCTTTGACGAGGAATCGAAAAAGTATATCACGATAGCAAGCCGTGCGCTTGATGAGCCCGCAACGGTTCGTAATCTTCTCTCGCTCTTCTCTTCCGATAATCTCATTAATTGGAAACTGTGCCGCGATCTTATCGACCGCAGATACGACGACCCGAAAATGACGGGATTTCAATACGTTGACTTTATCATCGACGGCGAGGACATTCTCTACCTTTGCCGAACAGCATACAATTCACCAAACAATTTCCACAATTCAAACTATACGACATTCCACAAGATCGAAAATTTCCGCGAAATAATCTGAGGAGAATGAAATGAAGGATTTCAAAGTAGTCAAGGGCGTATACCCGACAATGATAACTCCCTACCGCGACGGCAAGATCGACGAAGAAGCCGTGCGCGAGCTTGTAAAATTCTATTGGAATACGGGCTGTGACGGCATCTTTGCCGCGTGTCAGTCGAGTGAGATAATGTATCTCAGCGTTGAGGAGCGCGTGCTTCTCGTCCGTCTTGTTGTTAATACTGCACGCGAATTGGCGGATGCCGACAAGAGCCGTCCGCCTATGATGATCGTCGCTTCGGGACACGTATCGGATTCTCACGAAGATCAAGCGGATGAGCTGAACAAGATCGCCGCCGAGGGTCCCGACGCGCTGATCCTTATCAGCAACCGCCTCGATATAGCAAACACCTCCAACGAGAATTGGATCGCGGACTGCGAAAAGCTGATCTCCGCGCTGCCCGAGGATATGCCGCTCGGTATTTATGAATGCCCCAAGCCCTATAAAAGACTTCTCACCGACGCGATCCTCAAGTGGTGCATCGCAAGCGGAAGATTCTATTTTATCAAGGATACCTGCTGTGACGCACAGCTTATTTCACATAGGCTCGACGTCTGTAGTGGCAGTCATCTTGAAATATTCAACGCCAACGCGCAGACTCTTCTGCAAACTCTAAAAAACGGTGCTTCGGGCTATTGCGGTGTAATGGCAAACTTCCACCCCGAGCTTTACGTCAAGCTTTTCCGCTCGGATTATGAAAGCAAATCCGCGTCACTGCTGCAGGATTACCTTTGCCTTGCCGCAACGACAGAATCGCTCACCTACCCCTGCTGCGCGAAGGATTATCTCAACCGTTACCGCGGAATCGCTATGGAAAAGTTCGCACGAAGCGCGGATATGAACCTCTACACCCCGTATCAGCAAAGCTGCATCGACCAGTTTGCGGAGTTGAGCGATTACGTTTCCAAAACAATTTTATAATGAAAAAGAGGATCGGCCGATCCTCTTTTTCATTTATTTATCAATTATTTTTCCGTCGGTTGAGATAGTGACAACCTGCCAAGGAATAAACTTTCCGCTCTTCATAAGTGCTTGCTTTACGGCGTTTTCGATTCCACCACAGCAAGGCACCTGCATACGGACGACGGTCACGCTCTTGATATTATTGTGTGTGATGATAGCGGTAAGCTTTTCCGTGTAATCCACCATATCAAGCTTCGGACAACCGATGATGCACACCTTGTTTTTGATGAAATCATTATGGAAGTTGCCGTATGCATATGCAGTGCAATCTGCAGCAACGAGAAGGTGAGCATCGTTGAAATACGGTGCCTGAGGTGAAACAAGCTTGATCTGCACCGGCCATTGACCGAGTCTTGAGGGATTCGCGACGGTATCGCACGACTCGACCGTCTTGCGAGCAATCGATTTTGCCATAGTGCCGGGACATCCGCAGGGCATCGGCGCGGCTTTCTGCTTTTTTGCTGCCTCGACTGCCTTTTCGTCGTAAGGCGCAGCCTCGCGTTCAACAAAGCTGATCGCGTTCATCGGGCAGGCGGGGAGACAGTCACCAAGACCGTCACAGTAATCATCGCGAAGGAGCTTTGCCTTGCCGTTTACCATACCGATCGCGCCCTCGTGACAAGCCTTGGCACAAAGACCGCATCCGTTGCATTTTTCTTCATCTATCTGAATAATTCTTCTTATCATAATTTTCCTCCGAAAACATCTTGACTTTGTGACTATATTATAGTACAATTTAAGCAACAAGTCGGTTGTTTTTACAACAGAACAGAGGATTTTATGAAAAAATACATTGAAATTCTGAAAAAAACAAAGCTTTTTGCGGGAATCGGCGACGGGGATATTGAAGCTATGCTTGGCTGTCTGGGCGCCACGGTGCGGAGCTTCAAAAAGGGCGAATATATTTTTCACGAGGGCGAAAGAATACAGTTCATCACGGTGCTTCTCGAAGGATGCATCCTTGTTCAGCGCGACGATTATTGGGGAAACCGTTCGATAATCAACCGCGTTGGGGTGGGTGAAATGTTCGGCGAAGCTTATGCAACCCCGGGCAGCGGTGATCTTCTCAACGACGTTGTCGCTATCGAGGACAGTACAGTTATGTTCTTTGACGTGCTCCGAATTCTGACGGTATGCCCTTCGGCTTGCAGATTTCATTCGATGACGGTGCAGAATCTCGTTTGCGCCATATCCGAGAAAAATCGCAGCCTTGTGGCAAAGCTTGGATATATGTCGAGCCGTTCGACACGCGGAAAACTGCTTGCATATCTCTCGGATGAGGCGAAAAAGCAGCACTCCTCAAACTTTGAGATACCATTCAACCGCCAACAGCTTGCGGATTTTCTTTCCGTCGACCGCAGCGCGATGTCAAATGAGCTGTGCAAAATGCGCGATGAAGGTATACTGAAATTCGAAAAGAACAAATTCACTTTGACTTAAAATTCTGCCTTGTAACACATCAAGGTTTTGGGAATGAATTGTGACTATTTTTATATTAAAAATCAGTTGAATTATCATAGGAAATGTGATATAATTGAATAAAGGAAATTTATCCCACGGAGGAACCAAATATTATGAATAACGTTCAGTTCAGATACGCAACCGAGAATGACGCCGCACTCGTTCTTGAATTTATCAAGGGAATCGCTACCTACGAAAAAATGCTTGATGAAGTTATTAACACGGAAGAATTGATTAAAGAAGTTGTTTTCGGAAAAGGAAACGCGGAAGTCATCTTCGCGCTTGAGGACGGCAAGGAAGTTGGGTTCGCCCTCTTCTTCCACAATTATTCCACATTCGTCGGACGTGCGGGAATTCATCTTGAGGACCTTTTTGTCTGGCCTGAATATCGCGGAAAGGGCTACGGCAAGGCGCTTTTCTGCGAGGTTGCAAAAATTGCAAAAGAACGTAACTGCGGCAGAATGGAATGGACTTGTCTGAATTGGAATGAGCCGAGTATAAAATTTTATCTTTCCCTCGGTGCCGTTCCGATGGATGAATGGACAACTTACCGCTTGACCGAGGATAAGATCGCGGCACTCGTAAAGTGAGGTAAAGCCAATGTACAAGCTTTATATGGAATTTGAAAATCCCACCGAGGAAATGTTCGGAAAACGACGCTCGGTTCAAGGGATGGCGATCCACGGCGACACCGCGTTCGTTCTCTATCACAGCGGAGTTGCGGGGGCTTATGATCTTGTCAGCCGCGACCCGAAGCCGGTCGGAGTTTTCAAGCTCGGATCATATTGCCGCAACAAAGATGATAAACGCTACGACAATCACGCGAACGACGCTATGTTCGGCGCGACTATGCCGGGCGAGGATTTTCCGCTTATGTATGTCACCGCGGGTAACAGCGGTGATGCTGATGAAAAGAGTTGGATTGCTTACTGCGCGGTTGAGCAGATCAGACTCAAGGACGGAGTATACTCGGCCGAAACGGTTCAGCGAATCTATTACAAGCCTACCAAAAAGGACGGCACGAAATTCGAGATCCCCGGTTGGGGATGGCCTGCTTCACTCGTTGACGTGAAGAACGGATTCTTCTATCTCCATTCGGCGCGCTATCGCACCAAGCGCGAGATGTACCGCCCCGACAACGAATATATCGTGACAAAATTCCGCCTTCCCGATCCCGCCGAGGGCGACGTGACTTTCACCGCCGACGACATCCTCGATCAGTTCTTCCTTCCCTTCAATGCCTTTGCAACGCAAGGCGGAACGATCTATGAGGATAAGCTCTACTACTCATTCGGTTTCGGTCGCGAGGACACACCCGATGCGCTCAACGTCATCGATCTGAATGAAAAGAAATACGCACTCTGCGAAGATCTTTCGACCGCGCCCTTCTTCGATCAGGAAGTCGAATGTGTTGCATTCTACAAGGGCAAAATGCTTATAAACACCCAAAAGCAAAAGATCTACGAAAGAGAGGCTTTTGATTTCCGATGACTTTTCACGATTATGCACTCGCGCACGCAGATGAGCTCACCAAGCTTACCTGCGATATGACGCTCATTCCCGCGCCGAGCGGACACGAGAGAAAGCGCGCAGAATACTGTGCCGAATGGCTGAAGAATGCGGGCGCGGAGGGCGTCGAGATCGATGAATTCTGCAACGTGGTATGGAAGGCATTCCCCGGCAAGAGCGGCAAATGGATCATCTTCTCGGCTCACACCGACACGGTTTTTGATTTCGACGTTCCGCTTGAGATCAAGAAAGAGGACGATAAGCTCTATTGCCCCGGCATCGGCGACGATACCGCAAATCTCGCGGTTCTGATGCTCGGAATGAGATACCTCATCGAAAACCCGCCGCAGGACAACGAATACGGCGTGCTCTTCATCGCAACCGCCTCCGAGGAGGTCGGAAGCGTGGGTATGTATAATTACCTAAAAAAGAACGGCACCGACGATTTTCATTTTTGTTACAGCTTTGACGCTTCATTACAGCGCGTGTATACGGGTACGGTCAATTACTATAACCACCTCGTCACCGTTCACGCTCCCGGCGGTCACGCACTCGGAGCTTTCGGCACTCCGAGCGCGATAGAGGAGCTTTCAAAGGTCATTCTCGACACCTCCGCTGCCTGCCGCGAGTATATCGCAAGCGAAAAGCTCAAACGCACGACGATCAACATCGGTATGATGAGCGGCGGCAACCGACACAATATCATTGCGGCAGAGGCTCACGCGCTGATCGAGCTTCGTTCGGATAAGTACGAAAGATATGAAGTTCTCGCTTCGCATCTTGCAAAGGCGGTCGAAAAATACACGACAGAGCAGGTCACGATCACAAACGAGATCGTCAGCGACACGGCGCATTGGAACACCGTTCCCGACGAGGTTATGAAAAAGATCGGAGAGGAGCACGGCGAAATGCTGCTTTCACTTGGCATCAAGCCGAAATATTCATCGGCTTGCACCGACTGCCGTTATCCTATGAGCAAGGGAATTCCATCGCTCGATGTCGGACTTTGCAAGACCTCATATCCGCACAATGTCGGCGAACTTCTCTACCCCGATTCGCTTCCCACGGGTCTTGAATTTCTGCTGATAATCTTTGAAAGATATTTATAAGGAGGCAGAAAATGCTTGAAATCGGAATGAAAGCGCCAAATTTCACGCTCAAGGACAAAAACGGTAACGATGTTTCACTCTCCGACTTTCTCGGAAAGAAAGTCATTCTCTACTTCTACCCCAAGGACAACACGCCCGGCTGCACCCGTCAGGCTTGCGCCTTTGCGGGAGCTTACAAGCAATTCGAGGCAAAGGGTGTCGAGGTCATCGGCATCAGTAAGGACAGCATAGCTTCGCACGTTAAATTTGCCGAAAAATATGATCTTCCCTTCGTTCTTCTCTCCGACCCCGACCGCATCGCAATCGAGGCTTACGGCGTCTGGCAGGAGAAAAAGATGTACGGCAAGGTCACATTCGGTGTCGTCCGCACCACATTCATCATTGACGAAAACGGCAACATCGAAAAGGTGATGCCGAAAGTAAAACCCGATACAAACGCCGCAGATATTCTCGCGGAACTTTAAGGAGGAAAAAATGTACACAATCTATGTTAATTTCATCTGCCATCCCGGAAAAAGAGAGGCTTTTGTTGAAAGAATGAAGTCCGAAGGCGTGCTTGAAGCTGTACGCGCCGAAGACGGATGCATCCGCTATGACTACTACTATGCCGATAAGAACCCCGACGAGCTTCTGCTCATCGAGGCGTGGGAATCGAAGGAGCATCAGCAGGTGCACATCGGTCAGCCCCACATGGCAACTCTCCGCACCTTCAGAAACGACTATATCGCAGAATCCAAGCTCGGTGAGTTTGAGTTAAAATGAAAAAAACAGATGAAAAAAACAAATGTGATGCGCGTGCTCGATTCAAAAAAGATCGTGTACGAAAAGCATCTTTACGTTGATACCGACGCGATAAGCGGAACCGAGATCGCCGAGGTGCTTCATCAAGACCCCAACCACGTTTTCAAAACACTTGTGACGGTCGGCGCATCGAAGAATTACTTTGTCTTCCTTGTTCCCGTTCACCGCGAGCTTGACCTCAAAAAGGCGGCACGCGCGGCGGGCGAGAAGAATATCGTGATGATAAAACAAAAAGAGCTGCTCCCGCTGACGGGCTACATCCACGGCGGATGCTCACCCATCGGAATGAAAAAGCAGTTCCCTACCTTCATCGACGCCACCGCCGCAAGTCACGAAACCATCCTTTTCAGCGCCGGCAGGATCGGATATCAGGTCGAAATTACCCTTGATGAGCTTCGTAAGGTGCTGAAATTTGAACTGGTTGATTTGACAGTTGATTAATCGGGCAACTTCTAATTTCCAAATAGAAAAGTTATGTTCGCACTTTCTAATCAGTCTTCCCCGGTAGGGTAAGGCGATCGACTTAAGGAAATCCCCTCTAAACGAGTACGAACATAACTTCCCCCGGTGCTCTCCTCATTCACCGCTCCTCGCGGTCCCCTTTCCCCGCTGGGGAACGCTGATGGTTTGGCGATAACCGTAAACTATTCAGCGAAGACGATTTAGCAATATAATTTTGCATATCAAATTGGAATATTTTATTGAAAAAGTTTGCACAAACTCCATTGCGAGTGCGGAATAATCTAAATAAAAAAATTCCAATCTGCCCAAACAGAATTAATACAATATCCGATGTTCGCTGAATATCGAAATAGTTTGCAGGCGCCCTTAGCGTTCCCCAGCGGGGAAAGGGGACCGCGAGGAGCGGTGAATGAGGAGAGCACCATCTGTACTTCATTTCATCAAGTGAATCTCAAGAAAGCGTTAAAAACAAATATGAAAGTAATAATTGGAGCAGGAAAAACGGCTTATGATGGTTGGATAAGCACTCAAGAAAACGACTTAAATCTTTTGAACCGAGCTGATTTTGAAAAGATGTTTGGAGCTGAAAAGCCCACCGCTTTTTTAGCAGAACACGTGTGGGAGCACATGACTTTAGACGACGGAATAGTCGCCGCTCAAAACTGTTATGATTTCCTTGCTGACGGCGGGTACATAAGAGTTGCTGTACCCGATGCAAATTTCAGAAACGAATGGTATCAAAACATTGTAAAAGTCGGGGGCAACGGTGATCCGGGTCATCCGGCATATACTCATAGAATTGTCTACGATTACAAAACCTTGTGCGCAGTATTTGAAAAGGCGGGTTTTGTGGTGGATCTGCTTGAATACTGTGATGAAGAAGAAACTTTCCATTACAAGTATTGGAACGAGCAGGACGGAAGAATCGGACGATCTTTGCGCTTTGATACACGAAACAAAGACGGTAAACTCGGAATGGTTTCAATTATTATTGATGCCAAAAAACAGATATTAATTAAGTAGGAGATTTATTATGAACTTCACAGAAATAGCAAACAACCGTCAATCTTGCCGCGCTTACGACGCGGAAAGAGCTGTCGAGCAGGAAAAGCTTGACGCTATCCTTGAATCGGCGCGGCTTTCTCCCTCGGCTTGCAACGGTCAGCCCTATCTTATGACGGTCTGCCGCGGAGAATACGCAAAGGCTGTCGCAAAGGCGGTTCAAGGCGTGGGTATGAACAAATTCGCCGATAACGCGCCCGTTCTCATCGTCATTTCAGAAAAGCCCTACGTTGCCTCCGCCGCTCTCGGCGCGAAGGTCAAGGGCAATGACTACCGCTCGATAGACATCGGCATCCTCGCCGCATACATCACCGCCGAAGCCGCAGCGCAGGGACTTGGAAGCTGCATTCTTGGCTGGTTCGACGATGCAAAGCTCCGCGAGATCTGCCATCTCGATGCTCCCGCAAGGCTTGTCATCACCGTTGGATACGCCAAGGAAGGCGACAAGTTGCGTGAGAAGAAGCGCAAGGATATGGCGGAAATAGTGCGGGTTATTGATTGACAGTCATCTCCCTTCGGTCGAATGATAGTCGCCCTACGGGCGAATGATGATCTGCTTCGCAGAATGATGATCTCGCTTCGCGAGAATGATAGTTTGCCTGCGGCAAAATGAAGGAAG
>JAZSOQ010000031.1:0-6448 GCA_045537015.1 Eubacteriales bacterium | reverse complement strand
CGCTTTTAGGCAGAAAGGATGCAATAGAAAAAGGGCATAACAATACAGCCTAAAAGCTGTTTGTCATGCCCTAACTCGAAAGTCCTCGTTCTCACCGTTTAAGGTGGATGCAGGCTCTTTTCCGGCTTGCTATACTGGATTAATCCAGCGTGTCCGGCGGTTGAACTATGTACGAAACATAATTATAAATTTATTCTTTTGGTAGGTGGATCATAAATTTATGACCGCATTTGGGTCACTTCAGTATGATCTTACTGCTTGTCCTTCCGATGTGATCGGGTTTCAATGCGATCACCGTTGCTCGCTCTCCGGCTGGTTTGTCGCAGAGCCGACCTTTCTTGCATGAGGGACATCTTACAAAATCGCTCTTGATGTCGCTCGACTCATATATCTGCTCGATAATAAGCATTCCGATCACTTCCTTTATCTTAAATTCGAGGATAATCGTTCGACCTTTCTCGATAAAACCGACCTTGTTTTTCACAGATCCACCTCGCGCTTTTTCCTCTTTGCGATAAAAAGTCGGCGGTATCAGTATAATTCGATTCTATCCTCGCCTTTATTATACAAATAAAGCACCGTGAATTTTGTTAGATTATGTCCTCGGAAATGACATTTTTTTCGACTTTTCCCTGATATAATCAAGCGGGCGCTTTTTGCGTTCAGTAAATACTGAACACTATGGGTAAAAAAAGCCGTTTTATCGGCTTTATATCAGATGGTGGTTGCGCAGTCGGATTTCCATCGCTTGATTGGAAACGCCAAACCGTGCCGCCAACTGTGATACTCGGTCTTCGCCGGAAGTCCGATAAAACGCTTTTTTGACTTGGTTGATTGGGAGAAGCAAAGCACTTGCCAGCATATCAGCCTGCAGCTCGATCCTTTTATCGGCATCTGAGCTTTTCTTGAGATTCTTGAGCATTGCTGCGGCATCGCCTGTGCCGGAGTATAGCTCTTGGTGGATCAGCCAATGCGCCAGCTCATGGGCTGCCGTAAAGCGATGTCTGCCACGGGTTCTGCACCGCAGAAGGCTGGCATCGAGGATGATCGTGCCGCGCTCCACAAAGATCAGCTCGTACCGTTTCTCATCCATATTGTAGATCGGCACGTAGGAATCGTCGAAGACGGTTTCTCCGAGGATGCGACCGTTGTTTCTGATATACTGATATTCAAGTGACAGTCCCATACTCTCGATGATTTCCTCGATGGGGACTTCCTTTGCCTCGTATCCGTTCACGAGACCTTCGTCATATTTCTTGAGTGTGTTCCTTGCGATGGCTTCGAGCAGATCCGGTCGCAAGTATCTGATTTCGGTCATTATTTGCCCTCCTGTTTTTGCCTCCTGCGCGCTTCAAGACTTGCAATAAATTCTTGCCATTCCTCGTCGGTAGCATCCACATCCTTTGCCGTTCTGAGCGCGATGCGGACAATATCCTTTTCCATTATGTAATCTGGCAGATCCTGTGAAACGACAGTACTGTTCTTTGCCTTCGCTGCGAGGTCATATAGCATTGCCGTATCCGTTTCGTTCAGTAGGAGCAATCTCGCTATATTGGAAACAACCTCATCTTTCGGGGCGGACATACGGTCGTTTTCAAGGTTAGAAAGATACACCGGGGATATACCGACTTGTTCTGCAAATTTACGCAGAGAGACACATCTCTGTTTTCTTTTCTCTTTAATGAATGTTCCAAAGGTATGATTGATCTTCACAGAGACACTCCTTTCTATGAGCCGTTCAGTGATTACTGAACATCGTAGCCATATTATAACCGAACATCTGTTTTGCTGCAATAGGTTTTCGGAAGATTGAAAAAAGGTGGGCGTATTTGCACCCACCTTTTTGATTTACTTGTTTTTCAGAGCTTCGTTGAGCCGTCGCTCGTACTCGGCCTTGATCGCCTTCGGCTCCATGATCTTCATTTTTCCGCCGTATGTAAACACCCACGAGTAGAAGGTTGCGCTGGCGGAGATCTCAGCCACGACAGAGAAGGAATTATCGTCATGGAGATGCGTTTCCACATCCTCGCTGAAGCGGTCTATAATCGCTTTCATAAGGCTGTTATCGCATAGGAGCTTTACCTTGCACGGTTTGCCTTCATACATCATAAAGACTCGTTCACAGTAGTCGCTGATGTCGTAATCCTCCGGTCGGGGATGATAGGCCACCGCTGACAGCTTCGGCTGATGCATCCGATCCACACGGAACTTGACGATCTTTTCGTGCTTCTGTGACCATCCGAATATGTAATAACAGTCGTTGTTCCATACCAGGTCGTATGGTGAGAAGCGATACAGATAGCCGTCATGCTTCAGCTCTTTCTTCTTTTTTGCCGTATATTCGGTGTATTGAAATTCTACAGCGGATTCCGATTGTATTGCGGCCTGGAGCAGATCCACCGTATAATTGACGGCTTCGTTTGTGGTCTTGGCTTTGCCTTCCACATACAGACGTCGCTTGAGCTGCTCTGCCTGATACGGACTTGCCAAGGACGAGACCTTCTCAATGAGAGCCACGCTCTTGCTCTCCGAGATGAATTTCGCCGCCTGGATCGCATCCACGATCATCTTCAGCTCGGCAAGTTCGAGAGATCTGCTGCCGATGAAGTATTGGTTCTGTCGGCTCTTGTTGCAGACGATGTCAAAGCCGCTGTCCTGGAGATCCGCAAGATCCGAGGCAACCGTCTTTCGGTTGGTATGGATTCCGTATTCTTCGAGATGTGCGAGAATATCCGTTATGATTGCGGGGTGATCTTCGTCTGTGTGATCCCACAGATATTTCAGTATGTGTAGCGGTCTGTTTTTGTCTGCCATACAAATTCTCCTTTGAATCATCGCACAAAGGCGATGGCGGCTCTTTGACCGTCACCGCCCCTGTGGGTGTTATTCGTTATTGGGTTTTATTTGATGATGGTTAAGACATAGTAATAATACTGTTTCCGCTTGCGTATGCTACTTCCACACGATCACCAGCAGCATTATTTGCCCAATATGTGTATACGACAATTCCGTATACCTCCATGTCTTGAACTTCCGGGTCGACATTAAAGCCCGCCTTTTTTAGTTTTTCTACGTATGTGCGAAGTTCGTCAACTGTTGCAGATTCACTAACAACGGTAAAGCCGCTATCATCGACGGAAGTATAGCTGATTTCAAAGTCGGGCTTGGGAAGTTTTTTTGTATATTCGTTTTCCGGCCAATCATCACCAAATTCGACCTCGCCACCGCTTGCATCTTCGTATTTCCATGATCCATCTGGATTCTGTGTGATAACGCTGCCGTCATTTTCAGTAATAGTCATACTACCGTCAGTTCCAAAAGTAACGGTCAGCCCGTTTTTTGTTGCATCGTCAATAATTGCTTGCTTGGTGGCATCGTCTTGTTTGCCCCATACGGTTGATGTGTCACCGTTACCGGCAATAATAGCCCCAAAATCTATATTGACATCCGAATTATTCGAATTTCCCTGATCGCCGTTCTGTGAGGTGCCGGGATCACGATTCAGCGGATCGTCGTTGTTGTTTGTTCCCGAAGGATCGGGAGTATCGTTGCTGCTACAAGCTACAAGGCAGAATACCAAGAGCAGAGACAGCATAAGCACTAATATATTTTTCATGTTCTTTTCCTCCTATTTAATTTCCTGCACTACAATTGGGACATGGAGTATTCGGTGCAAGTCCTGCTCCGCACGTGCTACAGTAGAATTCACCATTGGGATTATCTGTAATTCCGCCTAACGGCTTTGACAGATCAATAACCATTTTTGCCGTGGTCATTGATACTGCATATTCGTGCGCGAATATTTCACCCGAATCCCCGGGCAATTCCTCAGAAAAGTTCGTAAGATACCCATTATTATTGGGATAATTTTTGCCCCATACTTTTTTTACCATAATTCCCGTACCATATCGCTCCTTGGTAATGACATGGCTACTTCGATAGGTATATTCAGCTGCGCCCAGCAGAACAGCGTGGAAATCTTTTCTGATTTCCCCGCCTTGACGGTAAATGTAACTACCGTTAGCAAGACTACCCTCAAAAACGATTTGCGGTTGACTTTCATCCATGCTCGGAGTGGTCAACGGGAAATTCTCACAAGTAAGATCTGCCTCCCAGTACGGCTCTGTTACGATTTTGAAGGCATCTTCATAGATTTTGTCAACACTGTATGCTCGAATATCAGCAATTTCCTCTTCGTTCGCTATGCACTCCGGACTGCTCGGCCAACCATAGGTGAAGTCGGTCATATCTGCTTTCATACCAAGCTCCATTCGCCCTTGCCAGCCGTCCTCATTCTTATTGCCTATAGACCCTGTTGTAAATTCGGGTACGTAGTCCTTCATAAATCGACCGTAGAAAGTATAGGTAATGGGAGTTGTAAAGCCGTAATACGTTTTCGTTTCGTCAACGTATTCACAGTAATTAAACTGAACATCCCACCCCGATTCCATTTTTTGTGTCAGCTCTACATCGAGATATTTGAAGAACTCGGTGAGGTTTCGTCTGCCCAAGAGGTAGTTGGCGAAGTCCTTCCATTGCTCCTGATGCTCCATATACTTTTGGAACATCGTGTAACCCACGCCGCCGATGGCTGCCACCGAGCCGACGGTCGCCAGCGCGCTCACACCGAGAATACCGCCCGCAAGTCCGGCGAGATCGCCAAGTGTAAATCCGATGGATGCGATCACGTTGGCATCGACTCCGTTTTGCAGCAAGCTTTCCGTATTGTCCGTCACGCCGGTTGCAAGGCTTACGACACCGACAACATCGCCGACCGTTCCACCCGCAACGAATCCTGCGGCGGACAGTGCGGTTTTCGACGCATCGTAAATCGTTGCTCGCAGTTCCTCGGCGGAGGTCTGACAGGTCGCTTCGTATTTCTTAACGTAGGAAAGGAACTGTTTGAGCGAATATTCATCCGTTCCCGCCTTTTCCATCGCGTCAAGATAGGCGATCTGTGCATCGGTCTTGCTGATGTCCTTGACTCTGTGCGCCGTTCCGACAAACACGGGCATTCCTTCTCCCTCGCCAAAGGGATAGAAGCGAGCCTCGTATGCACGGGAGCTTGCGTAATTCTTGATAATATCGTCAATGTTCAGCGAAAACTTCGAGGACACGGGGCCTCCCATCTGCTGCACCACGTTTCCGCTTGACGGAGCTGCCGACACGGGGACGGACACAGCGGGGATCAGCACGATGACGAGAGCTACCGAAAGAAACAGCGCAAGTATTCGTTTTTTCATCACGTGCCACCTCCTTCGATTACTGCAATAAGCGCGGCTACCAATTCATCGGGATTATTTGCTTTCGCAATATCAATATGTGTTTGACATTTCTCGGTATCGCCCTCTTGCTGTGCGATCATCGCAAGATAGGCATTTACAATGGGAGACGTAGGCTCGTTGAAAAATCCCTCGTTGAGATAATCCACCATTAAATCGGTGTCGCCCATCTCCAACGCACACATCGCCGCTACCGCATAACCGCGCCCCGAAAAGGGATCGACGGCAATGCCGTTTTCGGCTGCTTCCATTGCCACGGCGGGATTACCGAGTTCAAGGGCAAGCTGTGCGAGGTACAAATGGTAATCGAGCGTAAACTCCGCACCGTTGATGGCTTCAAGCGGCTTTGTGTTGGGAGCGTAGCACCCGAAGATCTCGTCCTCCATCGCTTCAAGCTCGTCTTTGAGCTTGTATAGGTCTTGCACGCTTTTCTGTTTCCAATCGTAGAAGGTATCCTCGGCGGGACAGTCGGGATTTTGCTTTGCGCGTTCATAATGTACGTTTGCCTCGCTGCTCTTGTCTTGCATACGGAGCAACAGATACTGACAGTACTCCGAATATGCGCTTGCATAATTGAGTGCCGCGATCTCCGTCCAGTTGTTGAGCCGGTCGCCCGAAATATCGGCTACCGTATTGCCCTCGCCCTTGAGCCAGAGAATGTTGTCTACCATATAGCGAAGGGCAGTAACGTGAGCTGCCGCAACGCTGTAATAAAAGATTGCTTGACGGTCAAACATAGCATCCGCACGCTCGTCACCCTTTTCGATCAGAAAGCCGATCTCCGCTTTGAGTCCGTCAAAGTCGGCAACGACAGCTTGATCTCCGCTTGGCGGATCATCTCCGTTTGGCGGATCGTCCTGATTGGGATTTTTACACGCGCCGAGGGACAGCACAAGCAGGAACGCAAGCAAGAGCGTAAGTATTCGTTTTGTCAATTCGTTAACCTCCTTTCACGGATTTCATGCGGAGGCGGTGGCGGCTCGTTTTTACCGTCACCGCCCGTGTGGGTGATATGTCGTTATGTCTTACTTCAAAATCTTAAACTTGCCGATAATGGGCAGCTCCTTTGCCTTGCCGTTCAGCGCGTTGATGATGCCGATGACGGCGAGGACGGTGATCACGATGCTCAGAATGGGCGCGATGATCCATCCGAGGATGGGAATGAT
>JAZSOQ010000087.1:0-3419 GCA_045537015.1 Eubacteriales bacterium | reverse complement strand
TACCAAAAGCAGTTTCAGTTCTTTTTTCCAATCTGCTCTCTTGGTTTTAATTGCACATATCACTCTTACCAAACACCAAATGATACTTATGAACACCACCATTGATGTGTATGATATTCGAATCATCTATCTGTTCTCCTTTTTGTCAAATTCATATTTATCGTTCTGTTTTATCGCCAGTTTCGCCTTTGTATTACAAACACAAAGGCATCGGGCAAAGCCCATACCCCTATTCATTATGTAACAAATCAGCAGAGAAAGCAAGAGTTATATTCCGACTTCGTCGGAGTGATATGATCGCGTGCGCGATCGTGATATTGAAGCCTTACGGCTTCAGTGATATTTTATTCGCCTCCAAACTCGCGTAGCGAATACCACTCGGCGATAGCCGAATATCACTGCGAAGCAATAGAACTCGCCGCAGGCGAATAAAACTGTCCAACTTCCTTATGAGAAGCAGCGTAAGCGGTGATTTTTTACTGTTATTCCTCAAAAGGCACAAGCTTCATCATAGTTTCGCCTTCCGCGATATAGTGCGTGGCGGAGCTTGCAAGCCTTTCTTGCTCGAAGGCGTGGCGGTCGAAAATGCCGATCGTCGGGAAACCCGCATTTGCCGCTGTCTCGAGCGCGACGTAGGAATCCTCGAAAACGAAAGTATCCTCTTTCGGCGTTCCGAGAACGTGAAGCGCTTCCTCAAAAATGTCGGGCTCTTCCTTGCCCTTTCCTATGTCGGCGCAGGACAGTATCGCGCGGAAATACTTGCGAAGATCGTGGCGGTCAAGCGCAATGTTGATATAAAGCTTCTCGGTAGCCGACGCAAGACACATCGGAATTCCCTTTTCGTAACAGTAATCAAGGAACTCCCGCACGCCGTCCTTGAGCCCGAATTCAGTTGCATAAAGCTCGGGGAGCGTGTCGTTGAAGTACTTGATCAGCTCCTCCGCGGGACCAAAACCGCAGTGCTCATGGATATACACCATCGCATCGTAAAGCACCATCGTGCGCACAGCCTTGTCGATCGCGGTGTCCGGCTTGTAACCCTCGATGCCGAGGTATTTCCTGCCGCCCCATTCCCAAAGCTCGTCCCAACCGCCAAGCGAATCGAGAAGTGTGCCGTCCATATCAAAAATCGCGCCTTTTATTTTCATTTTTTACCTCAATCAAGATTTTTTGCTATAATATTATAGCACGCGGCACGAAAATTGTCAATATTCACGCCTAAATCAAGAGCTTGAGAGCATCGGCAAATCGCGCTTGCTCCTCGGCATCCGTACCCGCCATTGCGGTCGAGGCGAGGATCTTTTCGCGCAACAAAGAAAGATTTTCGTCCGTCGGCTCAACTCCGATATCCGAAAGCCGAACGGGCATACCGAGCCTCTTCATTCTCTCGCGGAACTGCTCCGTGTCGCCCTCGCGGTTATACGCGATCTGCACGATCAGTCCCATTCCGACCATCTCACCGTGCAGGAAGGGATAAACCGAAGCGGGAAAAAGCGCGCGCAGGCTTTCGTATACCTTATGCGCGATCGCAGTCTGATTAGAACCGCGTGCCAGACCGCTGATAACGCCCGTCAGCGCGATCAGCACCCACGCGGTATCGGAAACCAGCTTGGAATCCAATCCCTTTTCCGTGTCCTCCACGCAAGCCTCAAGCCGCTCGTTCAGAAAATCTGCAGCGAATTCACTCATATGATATGAGGAATAAAGCCCGATGTCGCCGTCATCCACCGAGATTCCCTGCATACGCTGGCGAAGCTCATAGATCTTCGCAATCGAATCATAAACACCCGCAAGGAGCAAGCGAACCGGCTGCTTGCAGAGGATCGCGGTGTCGGCTATGACGCAATTCACCTCGATCTTATGGTGCGTGGTGCCGACTGTTCTGCCCTCGCGCGTGTAACACACGCTGAGCGGTGTGAAAGCCGCGCAGGTTGCGCTCGAAGTTGGAATATTGATGACGGGCTTGCCCGACAAAACAGCGCAATACTTCGCCGCATCCATAAGATTACCGCCGCCAACGCCGATAACAACGTCGCACTCCTTGAATTCGTCGCTATTCATTATCTCGTCGCAGGTATCCCGGCAGCAAAATCCGAGATAGGTGTGGAAGATTGCGGTCAGCCCCGCCGCAGAGATCGACTCCTCGATCTGCTCACGCGTGAGCGAGAGCGCGGTCTTTCCGCCCATAACGAATGGCTTGCGGCAGCCAAGACGAAGAACCTCATCTGCAACAGTCGAGATGATCCCACTGCCCTGCAGATAGCGTCCGCAACCGATGCGGAAGCTGTTTTCCTTGATGCTGTATTTGGTAGCCATCAGCATTCACCCCGCGCCGCGCTGACAAATTTGCGAGCGAGCTCCGTGATCTCGTCAAATTTACCGCTCTTGATGAGCGCCTTATTGGCAATTCCCGTCGCGACACCCACTCCGACCGCGCCCATCTTGAGCGCTTCGGCAATATTCGAAACGTCGATGCCTCCGACCGCGAGGAACTTTATATGCGAAAGCGGTGCCACAAGTGCCTTGAGATAGGTGGGCTTGACCTCGCCGTTCGGGAAGAGCTTGACAAAATCCGCGCCGCAGCGATTCGCAAGCGTCGCTTCGGACGGGGTCAGCGCCCCGGGAATCGAAACAAGCCCAAGCTCGACCGTTTTCTTGATAACATCGGGGTTTGTGTCGGGCGAGATAATGAACTTTCCGCCCGCCTTCATCGTCAGTTCAACCTGGCTCTCCTTAAGAACCGTGCCCGCGCCGATCAGCATATCGGGGAAATCGGCGCAAAGCCGCGCAATATGCTCCGCCGTCTGCTCATCCGTGGTCTTGCCAAGGCTGTCATACGTTACCTCACAGCACCGAATACCGCCATCGCGCATAGCCGCCACAGTATTTTTCAATTCGTCGCAACTGAACCCGCGAAGTATCACAATGATCTTTTCGTTCTCGATCGCCTTGATTATCTCTTGTCTACTCATAGCTTTCTCCTGTCAGAAAACAAAATCTTTAATTAATTATACCATAAAACCCGCCGCGAAGCAAGAGAAAATCAAAAAGACAAGCCACAGCAAAGAAAAAATCAAGTAATTTTACAAAATAATGTAGACAACCGCACAATTTCGTGGTATAATATATAGGTACGAAAAAACGAGGTGTGGCGCAATTGGTAGCGCGCTTGCGTTTGGGAGCATGCAGGCAGTTTCCTGCCGTGAGTTTTCCAAAACGCTGAAAACCCTTGTAAATACTGACTTTTTCGGGCATTACTCTTTTCAAAAAAACACCGGCAAAATGTTTTGACCACAGATTTGACCACTTACGGAAAATGACCTAAAAATCGAATATTTTTCACACATCGGGGTGTGGCGCAGTTGGTAGCGCGCGACGTTTGGGACGTCGATGCCGCAGGTTCGAATCCTGTCACTCCG
>JAZSOQ010000082.1:0-6509 GCA_045537015.1 Eubacteriales bacterium | reverse complement strand
GGCATCTGCCCCGAAAAGGACGCGGGCGAGGCGGCGGCTTACGAATTTATGCGCTCCTACGTCGTTTACGTCGAAACCGACGTGACAGATTCGCTCGACGCAATGATCGCCGCAGTTATGTCGGGCGGATCGTTGATGCTCGGGAGCCGATTCGGGAGCTGTGCCATCCTTGTCGACTCGCGTTCCTACCCCGCAAGGGGAACGACCGAACCGCAAAACGACCGCGTTATGCGCGGACCGCGCGACGGATTTGTCGAAACGCTGATCTCAAACACCGCCCTCATCCGCCGCCGAATACGCGACACAAGCCTCACAATGAGCTATATTTCGGTCGGAAGTGAATCGAAAACCGACGTTGTCGTTTGCTATATGGCAGACCGCGCGGACGGAGAATACGTCAAAAAGCTCGAGGAGCGCCTACGCTCGCTGAAGGTCGCCCAGTTGACCATGGGGCATCAGTCGCTTGCCGAATCGCTGATAAAAACACGCTGGTACAATCCCTTTCCCAAAATACGCATCACCGAGCGCCCCGACGTTGCGGCAGCACAGCTTTATGAGGGCAGCATCATACTGCTGATCGACACATCGCCGCAGGTCATGATCCTGCCAACCTCGATCTTTGACTTTTTGCAGGAAACGAATGACTTTTACTTCCCCCCACTGACGGGCTCATATGTTCGCGCGGTGCGGCACATCATCTTTTGGCTGACACTCTTCCTCGTTCCCGTCTGGTACTTGATGACACGCTACCCCGAAGCCGTGCCGCAGTTTCTCTCCTTCGCTCTGCCGAAGGAACTCGGGCTTGTACCGATCATCGCGCAGCTACTGATCGTCGAATTCGTTGTTGACGGGCTCAAGATGGCTTCGATGAACACGCCCGATATGCTCTCAAACTCGCTCTCCGTCGTGGGCGGACTGATACTCGGCGACTTCGCCGTCAACCTCGGCTGGCTCATCCCCGAAGTCATCATCCTGACCGCCTTCGTCGCCATCGCCAATTTCTCGCAACGCTCATACGAGCTCGGCTACGCCTTCAAATTCATGCGGATAATGCTGCTCATCCTCTCGGGGCTCCTCGGCATCTGGGGTTTCCTTATCGGAGTAGCACTCGTGATCATCCTCCTTGCCACCAACAAAACCATCAACGGCGAATGCAAGTATCTTTATCCCTTGATTCCGTTCAACGGGAAAGCGCTGGCTACGGTTCTGTTCAGGGTGAGGAAGAAGGACGAGAAAAGTGGACAGTGAACAGTGGTCAGTGGTCAGAAAGATGCGAATGATAATTCTATTCTTACTATCGATCCATTATTAATCAAATAATTTAATTAATAAAAAACTCTCGGATATTTTGAGGAACTGCAAAATATCCGAGAGCTTGTTTTTATTACATTATTGCACCGCACAAAATCAATATGTTCAGTACAAAATTATTGCGCATCTTTCTGACCACTGACCACTAATCACTGACCACTATTATTCCTCCGCGTTCCTCTCAAACCCGTGAATAAACCCGCCTGCGTCTGCGGAGCAGATGTCGCCGGCGATGATGCGGTTTTTGCGGACAATGAGATTGGCATATATCTTCTCACCCTCGTGGCCGGGGTAATCGGTCACCTCATAAGTATATCGCGTGACGGTTTTGCCCTTATATTTGGTCAGATCGAGGCCCTGCGCCTTTTGCAGCTCGTTGTAGCCCGAAAAAACGCGGTCGAAATCATCGGGCAGAGTCAGCTCGACACTCTCGATCGGCTCACCCGAGACCTTGTAGCCAAACTGCGCGAGGAACGCGATCCTGTCCTCGTTCGTTTCGATCCCCTCGTAGCTGATCGCGGCGGCGGTGTCGCTGTAGCCCTCTGCCTCATAGGCAGGCACAAAAAGAATGAGTGCAGTCAGCGCGCCTGCGGCAAGCAAAAGGAGCGCGAAAAAGCGCAAAGTGCTCGCTCTGAATGAATAAATAAACATAAAAATATCCTCCCTCAAAACTAAATACACATTAGTTTTTATTCGGGAGGATGTTTATTTATGCATGTTCGCGCTCAAAATTATACTTGACGCGGTGGGTTTTTACCGAGTGCACCATGCCGAGAAGCAGATACATCGCAAGCGTCGATGAGCCGCCATAGCTTATAAAAGGAAGCGTGATTCCGATGACGGGAAGCATCGCAAGGCACATTCCGACGTTTTCCACCGTTTGCACAACTATCGCCGCCGCAACGCCAATGCAGATAAACGCACCGCTGTCCTTACGCGAGGTCCGCGCGATCATAAAGACTCGGATAACAACGATAGCAAGGCAGATAAGCACGACCGCCCCGCCGATCACGCCGAACTTTTCGCAGAGAGTTGAAAAAGCAAAGTCATTCTCGCAGGCGAAAAGATCCTTGTAGTACGTACCGCCGTGGATACCCTGACCGAAAACACCGCCGTTTGCAAGCGCATCGCGTCCGAGGAGCACCTGAAAGCCCGCATCTTCCGGGTCTCCCTCGGGATTAAAGGCGTAAATGATCCTTTTCTTTTGATAATCCTTCAAAAGATCCCAAACGTAAGGTATCGCGGCGAATACCGCAACACCCGCGCCAAGGAAGTAAAAAAGGCTGAGTCCGGCACAAAACAGCATCAATGCAACGATCCCGCAATAAACGAGCGCAACGCCAAGGTCGCCCGAAAGCATGATCAAGCCAATGATCGTGCCCGCGTGCAATCCAAGTCCCAAAAGCGACAACGGATGGTTGATGCGGTTTTTGACCATATCGAGATGCTTCGAAAATGTGACAATGAAGGTGCCTTTAACAAACTCGGAGGGTTGGATATTGATCGGACCGATCTCAAGCCAGCTTCGGTTTTCACCCTCGGCAATTCCAAATACCAGCGTGATGCCAAGAAGTCCGATCTCGCCTATCAGAAAGATGATCCACATCTTGTTGACGACCTCCTGGTAATCGACCGTCGCAAGGAAGACCATCACAAAAACGCCGACAAGAGTTGATGCCGCCTGCATTCGGAGAAGCCCGAGCCCCAGGCTGTCCGAGATTGAATACATAAGCAAAAGGCTCAGAATCGACAAAACGGAGGTGCAGATAAGCAGACAGATGTCAAACTGCCTCAGTCTGTCCTTCAGTCCCGTACCCGTAGATAAGGGCTTCATATCTTCACCTCCGTTTAATTAATCAAGATTTTCGCGACAGCGAAAATTTCCTATTCACTGTCCACTGACCACTGTTCACTCTTCCACGCCATCCCGGAGATATTCTGCAATATCCGCCTTGGTGAGTCCGAGATGTTCCGCAACAAGGTCGCCGACACGGACGAGCTCGAGGCTCTTGACAGAATGAGAGTCTGTTCCGAACGTAAACTGACAACCCGCCTTCTTTGCGTTTGCGAATACGCGCATGAGCTGATTTGCCTCAAGATCCATACCGTGCTCGGTTACAGCCGCGCAGTTGATCTCGCAATAAGCGCCGATAGCCTTTGCGCGGGTGAAGCAATCGTAAAGCACCTCATCGGGGATCTGAATGAGGAAGGAATTCTTGATCTCGTGCGGGATCCCGCAGAATGCGAAGGGATGCGCGATCGAGGTCGGAACTGTTGCACACATCTTGATAAACGTCTCGTTCGCGCAAAGATCGTTGAAGCTCTTGACAGCAGCCTCGGTCATATACTTGCCGAGATCGGTCTTCTGCTCAACGTATTTTTTGAGATGCGCCTCTCCGAGCGCGTTTGCCATGACCTTTACGGTATCCTCTGCGAGATAGGGCAGAGCCGCCTGAACGTCAGCCGCGATCTTCGCACGCATCTCCTGAATCTCGGGAAGATCCCAAAGGACCTGGTTTCTCATATGCTGATGCGAATGAGGAATGAGCATATAATCAAAGCGCTTCGCGCCCTCGACGGACATTCCGAGTCTGTCGTGGCAATGAAAATACTCGCTCTCCGCGCCGAAAAGGCACTTCAGCGTCGCGGGAGCTTTAGCAAGAGAAGCCTTTGCCTCCTCCGCCTTGGTGATGGTCTGCTTGCTGTACCAACCGGACGCGCCCTTTACGCTCTCGTCCCAGATGTGGTTGGAAAGGCCGAAGATCTTGTTGCCAAGTTCGACTTCCTTTGCGACAAAAGCATCCGTGGAAGCCCAGGGGTCGTTGCAGCAGTTGGAGAATATGTTGTGATTGTGTACGTCGTGGAGGATTTTCATCTTAGCGTAGTTCCTTTCCTATCTAAAATTCACGCCGCGCAGCGGCATATCGTACAGAAGGTATATCGTATCGCAGATATATCGTGCCGAAGGCATATCGTGTCGAAGACAAAGTAAACACGAAATATTCGCTGCGCTCATACGATATGCTGCGCACGATATGTTTCACACGATATGTTCGCCGAAGGCGAACGTGTTTTTCAAAACGGCGGCACTTGCCGCCGTTTTGAAAAATATTAATACTGACGTCCCCAAACAACCATATGCTTCGCGGGCTTTCCGCAGCATACGCATACGTCGGAGATGTGTTCCTCATCAAAGGGGATGCAACGCGACTTGACGCCGCCGGTCTCGTCCTTGATCTTCTCCTCGCACTCGGAGCAACCGCACCACATTGCGCGGATGAAGCCCGACTTGTTCTCTGCGATGTCAAGGAATTCCTCCCAGGTAGCCGCATTCGAGGTGCGGTTCTGGAGGTTTTCGAGAGCGCGGTTGTAGAGCTCGTCGTGAACGCTCTGAAGTGCTGCGTCAACGGACTCCTCGATTCCGTCAAGGGAAACGAAGGACTTCGCACGGCTTACTCTCGAAACGAGAACGCAGGAGTTGTTTTCGATGTCGCGGGGACCGATCTCGATACGGAGCGGTACACCCTTCATCTCGTACTGCGAATACTTCCAGCCTGCGCTGTTGTCGCTGTCGTCAACCTTTACGCGGAACTTCGCGGAAAGCTTGTCGCGCAGAGCATAAGCGGCGTCGAGAACGCCTTCCTTGTGCTGTGCAACGGGAATGATAACGACCTGTGTGGGAGCGATAGCGGGCGGGAGAATGAGTCCGTTGTCGTCGCCGTGAGTCATAATGATCGCGCCGATCATACGGGTCGAAACGCCCCAGGAGGTCTGGTGCGGATACTTGATCTGATTGTCGCGCGCAGTGTACTTGATATCGAAAGCCTTTGCAAAGCCATCGCCAAAATAGTGAGTGGTTCCGCCCTGAAGAGCAACGCCGTTGTGCATCATAGGCTCTACGGTGTAGGTCTCAACCGCACCCGCAAACTTTTCCTTTTCGGTCTTCTGTCCCTTGACTACGGGGATAGCAAGCGACTTCTCATAGAAATCAGCATATACGTCAAGCATACGCAAAGTCTCTTCGCGTGCTTCTTCTTCGGTCTCGTGCATGGTATGACCTTCCTGCCAGAGGAACTCGGAGGTGCGGAGGAAGGGACGTGTGGTCTTTTCCCAACGAACAACGTTGCACCACTGGTTGTAAAGCTTGGGCAGGTCGCGGTAGGACTGAATGATATTCTTGTAGTGCTCGCAGAAAAGAGTCTCGGAGGTGGGACGAACGATGAGTCTCTCGGAGAGCTTGTTCTGTCCGCCGATGGTTACGATCGCGCACTCGGGAGCAAAGCCCGCAACGTGGTCGGCTTCCTTCTGCAGAAGTGACTCGGGAATGAACATGGGCATATATACGTTCTCGTGACCGAGCTTCTTGAACTCGGCGTCAAGGATGCGCTGGATATTTTCCCAAATTGCGTATCCGTAGGGGCGGATGATCATACATCCCTTAACGCCCGAATAGTCAACCAGCTCCGCCTTCTTAACGACGTCGGTATACCACTGGGCAAAATCTGTTTCCATTGATGTGATAGCATCAACCATCTTCTTGTTGTCAGCCATTTTTTGTTTCCTTTCGCTAACATAGTAATACATAGTATATTATAAAACAAAATTGATGAGATGTCAAGAAGAAGATTGATTTTTGAGAGAAAATTAAAGGATTTTTGCATAATTCTATTCAAAAAGCGTAGGGGACGGCGCCGTCCCTTATCTTGTTCCAAATAAAACTTTACATTTATTTAATGCAATAGTTTTATTACGAGTGATGAATATTATATCATCCAATAACTAAAGAACGCTGTCATCCTGAGCGAAGCGCAGCGGAGTCGAAGGACCTCGCACAGCGTCCGGCATCTCGCTAATATTTGAACGGTATCCATGTAGTGTTCTCGTGGGTTCACATTGATCAAATTCACAGCAGACTTTTTAGTTGACCCGGCTTCGCCGAGGTCCTTTGACTCCGCTGCGCTCCGCTCAGGATGACATAGTTCGCCTTACGGCGAACAGCCGGGTCTTACGACCCGCTTCGAGAGCGTAATATTATTTTGTGGGTAATATATTATTGATCACTCGTAATTAGTTTTCAAGCTTGATCAAATGTCAAACTTTAGTGTTAACAACGTACTACAATGATAATTCAATAATGCGCTTTGTCTTTGCTAAATCATAACCTTGACAATATTGGCAACGTATGTTATAATAATTTT
>JAZSOQ010000067.1:0-5518 GCA_045537015.1 Eubacteriales bacterium | reverse complement strand
GAAGCCTTCAAAGAAGTGCTTAAAGAAGCCGGACTCATACAAAGTTTGAGCGGTGCCGGTCATTGTTTTGACAATGCTCGGATGGAGAGCTTTTTTGCGACGTTGAAGAAAGAAAAGATCTACAGAATATCCGCTTACAAGCTGACGCGTGATCAAGTTAAGAGTATTATTTTCAGGTACATATTCGTTTACTATAATCGGATCAGGATCTCTTCGGTCAATCCCGGAGGGCTGTCGCCGGTTGCGTACAGAGAGTGGGCGAGATCGAGCGCGAAGATCGCGGCATAACACAGCGGACGAACGCCCTGCCCCGCCGGCGCGCCGCGCGCCGCATTTAAATTTTCGGAGTGGAGCGTAGCGGAACGGAGAAAATTTAAATGCGTTTTATCTGTTTTTCATTATTTAGGGTCTTTTTCGACTGCACTTTTATTGACAATTCCATTCCAATTTGACCAACAAACGACTTCCGTCCAACCGATGTTCGCTGAAATTCGATGTATGATGCGAACAACCACTTAGGCTTCTCCTGGGAGAAGCTCCCGCGGCAGCGGGTGATGAGGGGACACCCAGAAAGCTTTGTTCGCTCTTGCTTATCAACAACTGCTTTTGCCCAAGTAGACAAACACAAAAAAATATGATATAATATTTCAAAATCTATGCAACCGAATTTGGAATTGCCACACTATATGGATGAAGGGAGGCGAGAAAAATGCAACACACGGACAATATGCGTGATCGGTTGATGAATGAATTCGCCGAGAACTATATGGAAAAGATCTTTTACTTCTGCCTGAAAAAGACAGGGGACCAATACGAGGCGGAGGATCTTACGCAGGATATTGCCCTGCAGATCATCACATCTCTGCACGGCGGAACGATACCGACGATTTTTTCCGCTTGGGTATGGCAGATAGCGCGCAACCGTTATTCGCTTTGGGCGGCACGAAAACATAACAAAAACGAGTCGGTAACCGGTTCCGACATCGGAGATTATGAGATCGAAGACGAGAGCGAGAATTTGCTTGGTGAAACGATACACGCAGAGGAAATCTCCCTGCTGAGGCGCGAGCTGGCGTTCATCAAGAGCGACTACCGAAATATCGTCATCGCCTACTACATCGAAAACAAAAACGTCCTCGAGATCGCATCGTCACTTTCGCTCCCCGAAAACACAGTAAAGTCACGGCTTTTCCGTGCACGAGAAATTTTGAAAGAAGGTATGGATATGGCAAGAGAATTTGGTGTAAGAAGTTACAAGCCCGAGGAAGTGGATTTCACCTGCAGTTGCAACGCTTTTGGTGACAAGGGACAGCCATGGAGTGTGCTCACTCACAAGATCTGCCAAAACATTTTACTTGAGGCATACGGGAACCCCTCGACTGCAGAAGAGCTCTCTCTCGAGCTTGGCATCGCACTTCCCTATATGGAGGACGAGCTTGATTATCTGACAAAGCAAACATTCTTAATTAAAAACGCAGACAGATACGAAACTGCATTCCCCATCGTCAGCAAAGATGCGCAGGAAAAGGTCTGGAACAATAACAGCCGTGTGATTCCACGTCTCACAGAGCTGTTCACAAAGCTTATCGACGATTTTTCCGCCGCTTGCAATGCTCACGGTATCAATTATTTTGGTATGTATCAGACTTATGAAGATGCCAAATGGGTACTTTTGATGCGTGCATTCGATAAACTTATGTATTCCGCGTCGCCCGATAAAGAATTTGCTTATACCAAGCGTCCCGACCACGGGCAGTGGGATATCGTCGGATATCAGGAAAGCAACATTCCCCACATCCCGTGGGTCGGACTTCACGGTGTTCCCAAAGAACGCGAGGACAAGCCCGTAGTTCAATTTCAGCAGTTCAAATACAGATACAAAAATATTATGGGAAACACCCCCGAATATCTCAGTCACAACGAAGCATTGACGCTTAAATCGGTGGCTGAAGGAAAATCGAGCGAATGCGAAGAATACTATCTTAGCAGACTTGCCGATTACGGCTATATCGTGAAAACCGATTCGGGATATGAACCGACATTCATCGTATTTGACGGCAAAAGCAGCGAAGAATATCTTGCAGAATTCACCGATCCGGAGAAGGATTCTATCACAACCACCGTCGCAGAGATCCGCAGAATACTCAAAGAAGTATCGGAGTTTGCTTACAAAACAACTGCGGAAGACCTTCCCGCCGCGATCGCAAGCAACGAAAATATGTGCGTGTTTGCGTGCCGCGACAATGCATTTGACAGATGCTACATCCTCGATCAGGCTCTGAACAACGGTTGGCTCAAATATGACGAGCACACAAGCCGCGTGATCGGCGCTTATATGTATCTTTAATATCGACCCGGGGCTGCTTCGTTGAGGCAGCTCCATTATTATTTTCTATATCCGAAAAAATTCATTACGAGATAAGAATTACATTTTTAGCAACAATTATATTACGCTGTCATCCTGAGCGGAGCGAAGCGGAGTCGAAGGACCTCGCGCAGCGGGCTGAGTTTGGTATCTGATTTGAATTGTATCAATATTATCACCAATAATTCACATTGATATAATTCACAGCAGTTTTTATAGTCAGTCCGGCTACGCCGAGGTCCTTCGACTCCGCTTCGCTCCGCTCAGGATGACAGCGTAATGTTATGCTTACTTAAAATGATATTTGCAGCTCGTAGTGAAAGAAACCGCAACTACCTCACAGTTCTTTAATGATTCAGCCCATATTTTTGCATACGAGTAAATCATCCGTTAACCGTAGTCAGCGAGATGCCACTGAGATTATGTCGTTCAATCAAAAGTAGCCCTCCCGCTTGCGGGAGGGGAAGGGTGGGTATAGAGCGCCGCGCGGGATTTTTCAGTCCGAACGAAGCCAAGAGCGAAATAAAATTAAAATCGGAAAATTTCCGCTCCGCGGAAATTCACCATACCTTTTCACTCTTCACTTTTCACTCTTCACTTCGCGCTTCGCGCGACAAATATTGCTCTTTCAAAATCGCATTTGACTTTTCCCGCAATATATGGTATAATATAATGAATTATTATGTTATGAGGAGTTTTCACGAATGAATGAGAAAAAGCTTCGGCTTATACATACCGTGTGCGGATGCGTGATCTCTGCCGCGCTGATCGTTGCGGCTATCTGCCTGATTGTTTCCGCCCACACGATCTACACCTCGGGCGATTCGCCCTATACGCCCGAAAGCATCGGCGCGGAATACGACAAGATCGCAATTCCGCTTTGGGTCGCAATTTCCGCCGTTTTTGCGGGAATCATCCTCAATATCGCGCTTCCGATGCCCCAAAGCAAGGCAAAAGCGATAAAAGATCCCTTTATCAAGCTCCGCATTTTGCAAAAGAAGCTCCCTGCAGACTGTCATCACGACGGCATAGCACGCCAGCGTTATGTTCGCAAAGCATATCGCGCGTTCTTTTCGATCCTTTGTGCGGGAAGCTTTATCCCCGCTGTTATCGCTCTCTGTGATTACGATTATTTCACTGTCGACAACCTGACCCCCGCGCTTTTACGCACAGTTGGTCTGCTTCTCGTTGGTGCTGTTATTTCCGGGGTGCTCCTTTTCGTCCTTTCCGTCATCGAAAGGAAGAGCGCCGAGCGCGAAATTGAGTGGACAAAAGTTGCACTTTCGGAATCCACAAAATCCGACAAGAAAGTTGACAAAAGCAGCGACAACAAGATAAATATCACCCGTTTCATTCTCTTAGGCGTCGCCTGCGCGCTCATAGTTATAGGTCTGACTCAGGACGGTTTTTACGACATTCTTCAAAAAGCAATCAGAATATGCACCGAGTGCATCGGTCTCGGTTAAGGAGGAAGTACAATGAAAATTAAAGAATGGTTCTCCTCTCACAAGCCGACAAAGCGCCGACTCATTCAGCTTTACGCCGCCCTTCTCTTCAACGCCAATCTCAAGGGATTCGGCAACGGACGCATCTACCGCGGCTCGCTCAAGGGCATCTGCGCGCCCGGAATCAACTGCTATTCCTGCCCCGCGGCATCTGCCGCTTGCCCCCTCGGCTCGCTCCAGAACGCGCTGACGGCGGCAAACAAATCGATCCCCTATTATATGGTGGGCATCATCCTGCTCTACGCGCTCCTTTTCGGACGCTGGATCTGCGGATTCCTTTGCCCCTTCGGCTTCATCCAGGATCTTCTTTATAAGATCAAGGCCCCGAAGATCAAAAAGAATCGCTTCACAAAGATACTCTCGAAGCTGAAATACGTCATCCTTGCTGTTTTCGTCTTCGCGCTTCCCCTCATTTACGCCTTCCGCGAGTTCGTTTTACCCGCTTTCTGCAAATACATATGCCCAGCGGGAACGCTTGAGGGCGCGGTCGGACTTCTCTCGAACCCCGAAAACGAGAATATGTTCTCGATGCTCGGCCCGCTTTTCACCTGGAAATTCTTCCTTCTTGTCGTCTTTATGCTCGGCGCGGTGTTTATTTACCGCTTCTTCTGCCGTTTCTTCTGCCCGCTCGGACTGATCTACGGCCTTTTCAACAAGATCTCCTTCATCGGCGTTTCGGTTGAAAACGACAAATGCACCGAATGCGGACGCTGCCTTTCGGTCTGTAAAATGGACATTTCGAAGGTCGGCGACACCGAATGCATTCAGTGCGGCGACTGCATTTCCGAATGCCCGACAAACGCCATCTACCGCCGTGGCCCGCGCTTCCTGCTTGATCCCGGCACACCCGGCGGCACTCCCCTGACCGGCGAGCCCGAAAAGGATGAAAAGATCATCAAAAAGGACAAATTCGGCAAACGCATCGTTGCGGCTGTGCTCGCAGTTGTGCTTTGCGGCGCTCTTGTTTACTACAACTTCTTCGATAAAGTCCCCGAAGCCGTGACGGGTGCCGAGGTCGGACAGATGTGCCCCTCCGAGGAGATCCCGCTTTACAATTCCGACCAGACCTTCGGCTTCAGCGTGACCACCACCAACAGCAAAGTCCGTGTTATCAACTTCTGGGGCACCTGGTGCGGCCCCTGCGTCGCGGAGCTTCCCCACTTTGACGAGCTCGCAAGCGAATTTGACGGCGAAGCGGTATTTATCGCGATCCATTCAAGCTACGCCGCAGACACCGCGCTCGACTTTGTGCTTGCAAATTATCCCGAATCGAAGATGCTCTTCGGTCAGGGCGACGAAAGCGACTCATACTTCTACGCCCTCGGCGGCGGCGACACATGGCCGATGACGGTCGTACTTGACTCCGAAGGCGTTGTGACGGCGAGATTTGACGGATCGGTCGATTATGAAACGCTTAAAGCCGCGATCGAAGACGCACTTGGGTAATTATCGCGGCGTTGCCGCGAATGATGATCCGCTGCGCGGAATGATAGTCGGCTGCGCCGAATGATGATTTGCCTGCGGCAAAATGAAGGTAAATTTCCTCGCTTTGCTCGGAAATTTTCAATTAAAATAAAAAAACAGCAGCGAAAAAGTTTTTGAAGATCCTTAAGGAACTTTTTTCAAAAAGTTCCTTAAGCGGAGCGCG
>JAZSOQ010000143.1:0-11455 GCA_045537015.1 Eubacteriales bacterium | reverse complement strand
GGTCACCCAATGGGTGACCGTTCTTTTTTGGCAGCGGCGCAAGTTGATTCGAATTTTGTCGTGAAAGGCTCCGCCTTTCGCGACTAGGTTCGCATTCCCACCGCAGCCGTCGGGGAGCTCGCTCACCAGCGGCAAGGTGAGGAATCTTCGCCGCAGGCGAATACCCTTGCGCTTTTTATACAGGTCTTCATCATAATCCACCTCACCTCGCTTCATTGGCGAGTGATTCCAAGCACTAAATAGATAATTGTTTTAGATTCAAGTAACAATCTATAGATTTTCCGAAACAAGTGTGCTATAATAAAAGCACGGGAGGCCACCTGAAAAAAACTGGAGGAATTATTATGACTTTCGGACAAAAAATCAAAAAACTGCGTACAGAAAACAATTGGACACAAGAACAATTTGCGGAATTGATGGGAGTTTCGGCACAAGCAGTCAGCCGTTGGGAAACAGATTCATCAATGCCCGATATCTCCTTGATCGCGCCAATTGCTTATACCTTTAATGTTTCATGCGATTACCTGCTTGGAGTTGATCTAAAAAGCAAAGAAAATGATATCTATTCAATCAGAAAAAGAGCCTTTGAATCTGTTGTCGGAGATAACCCGCAGAAATGGTTTAATGCCGCAAATATGATTCGTGACGGCTTAAAGAAATACCCCGACAGTTGGGTGTTGAAAGACAGCCTCGTAGTTTTTTTAGCTATCCTTTCGCTTCCCAAAAATAACGAAAGCTACGCTGAGGCCGGGAAAGAATTAAACGCTCTTTGCGAAGAAATACTTGCAAAATGCCCCAACAAAAAAAGCCACTATAACGCAATTTATTGGATGTGCCACTCTTCAAACATAACAACCAATCGAGAACGAGCCGTTGAATTAGCTAAAACAATGCCGCATCATTATCAGTGTCAGGAAGAATTGTTGAAGAGAATCGAAAGCGCTTGTGATCTTACATCTTGAACTGTTTATCTTATTTATCACCCAAAGACGGATGGTTGTCGCCATCCGTTTTTTAGTACTATCCCACATAATTTTCCGAATTGATTTCACTCTCGACTTTAGCACGATTACTCACACACCACAGCGTATTTATACAACATCCCCCTGCCAAACAACCCTCGTTTGGCAGGGGGATTCAATATTTCAATTATCCAATAAAGAGTACAGCATCCTTTGCCGCAACGAACTTATACGGATCTGCGCATCCCGTAACTATGTTGCCGGTGATCTCTGTCGCGAAGAAATACTCGCCCTCGACCGAGCCCTCGTCGGTTACGATGACCGATCCGGAGTTGTTACTTGCGAAGATATTATCCTTGATACGGACGATAGCCGCGGTGCTGTCGCGGTTGATGGTGATCCAGGGGGCGTGGGTGGAGGGAAGATCCTCGCCGTAGAATACGCATCCGCTGATCTCGATGTCGATCTGCTTCTTATCAGTGCCGAAGTGATCAAGACGCCAGTTGGGAGCGGCAAGATCGTTTCTGAGGTTGATGGAGAATATCGTGGTATTTGTGTTTCTGAACATACTATCCTTGATAACGTACTTATCAGTACCAACGCCTGCTGCAGTAGCAAACTTTTCAACAACGCCCTTGGTGCACTTGGAATCCATATAGAGACCCGAGATCTCAAGAGTTTCAAAGCCCATTCTGAAAAGATACTGTGCGGTCACGCCTTCAACACGGACGTTTTCCATCTTCAGGTGTCTCTTATAGAGGTCGGGGTTGGTCGCATCGTTGGGATAGTAGGGGAAGAAGAAGAGGATGTTGTTGGTAATGGTGCTGCCGCTGATCAAAATGTTATTCATTTCGATCTCGACCTCGCCCTCGTTACCCGAGTTCTGGCGGAGAAGGAAATTCTGGGAGAACTTGAAGCCGTCCATAACGATCTTATGACAGTCGGAATATACGGTAGCATTCCATACACCGAGACCGAGGTTGGACATCAAGATAGCCTCGTCGTCTTCCTTGCTTCTCTCGGGGTTAAGAGTCCAGTCATCGGTCGGATTTGCGCCCTTTACGTTGGGGCTGATGCCTGCCTTCGGGCCGAGAAGGGTAAGGTCCTTCTGAACCTGGAAGTTCTCCATATAGTAGCCGGGAAGGAAGAAGATCGTTCCGCCCGCGGTAACTGCATTCTGTGCATCCATGGGCGAGTAGAATGCATCTTTACCAACGGTTGCCTTATATTTAACGCCGCCGAAGGTGAACACTATAATGTCGCCGTCCTTGTCGCAGTCATCGTCAACGACTACGGTGTTCGCGGGAAGATCGATCGCACCGGTCACGTCAACGCCGGGCTCTACGGGTTCGGTTACGGAGGGAGCGGAAATGGGAGCTTCGAGGATCTTCTTGCAAAGATCAAGAAGCGCGGGAACGTAAGCCGCGTGCTCCTCTACGCTGGGGTGGTAGGAAGCGGTAGCGTTGCGGGAGCGATCTGCCTTATATGCGTAGTAGCCTGCTGCCTCACCGCCAAGCTCCTCAAAGACCTTTTCGATGAGTGAGCGATACGAGCCGTTCTTCATATTGGTAACGGCGAGGAACTTACAGTCTGCGCCGTTCTTTTCCTTGGCGTACTCGACCCAAGCCTTGAAATCGTTCTTGAACTGGGTCTGATCGATCGCCTTGGTCTCGTCGTTAGTACCGATATTGACGACAATGAGGTTTGCCTTGCGTGCGAAATCGTATTCGGTCTTTGCGTCCTTGCCGTAGCAGGCATAGCGGTAGCCAAGCGGAACACCGGGAGTACCGCAGCAGATGCCCTGTCCGGAAAGCGCGGTGAGGGAGTAATCTGCGTCAAGAGCCTCTGCGAGAAGGTAGGAGTAACCGAGAGTAGCGTCCTGAGAGGTGTATTGGCCGTCGAAAGTGCCGATGGTACCCCAAGCGCAGGTGATACTGTCGCCGACGAACTCAATGTAAAGCTCCTTGTCCTTGGGTGCTTCTTCAGCGATGATACCGGTGAGCTTGACAGAGGTGAACGCCGCAAGCGCAAGGGTATAGCCCGTAACCTTGATCACGCGGATGGTATGAGTGCCCGTCGGGATGTCCTTGAGGACGATCTCGCCCTTGCCGGTGATCTCGAAATAATCCGAATCACCATTCTTTACGGGTGTGCCGTCGATGTAAGCGCGGAAGTACGCGCCCTTGTCGTTTGTCTCGACCGAGAAGGTCATATCACCCTCGCAGGTTGCGGTGAATTCGATACCCGATGCGCTCCAGTCAGCGTTGATCGCGGTGTCAGATGCGAGGTTACGAACGCCGAGGATCTTGATACCCTTGGTGTTCTTGTTGAGCGACACCGTCTGCTCGGTAAGAACGAGCGGCGCTTCGGTGGTTTCGGGAGCACCGGTGGTCTCGGGAGCCGACGTGGTGTCTGCGGGAGGTTCAGTTTCGGGAACCTGGGGGGTATTGTTACAAGCGGTCATAAGCATAACGCCCGTGAGCATGGAAAGTGCCATGATACAGGACAGAATGCGGAGAAAAACAGACTTTTTCACAATAAAGTCCTCCTTATTTTGATTGAGTTCATTATAACATAGTTAAAATATAAAGTCAATATATTTTATCCGATTTTTCGAAAAAAGCGCGGCAATTTATTGAAACGGGCGCGAATTTATGGTATAATGTAAAAAACACCTTCAAAACAAGAAAGGCGAGAAAAATGTTCAAACAACAACACGCATCCGTTCTTGCGGAATATGAAAAATTTTGGGAACGCAAAAACACGGGGCGGCCGATTCTCAATATTTCCTATCAAAAGCCGGGCACGACAAACTACCGCGCGCCCGCAAGCCTTGAGGAACAGTGGCTCGACCCGGAATATAGCTACAAAGCCTTCAAAATAAAGTCCGAAAATTTCGAATATCTGGCAGAGGGCATCCCCGGTTACTTCACAAACCTCGGTCCCGGATGCCTTTCCGCCTGCATCGGCGGCGGATACGAGCTCGCAAAGCAAACCATCTGGTTTGAAAAGGAGCAATTCGTCACCGATTGGGAAAACCCTCCCGCAGTAAAATTTGACGAGCAGAGCGAAATGTGGCAGTATGTAACAAAAATGCAGGAACGCTTCGCCGCAGACCCCGAGGTTTGCTTCTCGATCACCGACCTCGGCGGTATTATGGATATCGTCGCATCGCTCCGCGGCACCGAAAATCTGCTCTACGACCTTTATGACTACCCCGACGAGGTATATAATTTCACCAAGGAAGTCCGCCGCGAGGTGCGCGTTGCCTACGAAAAGCAGGTCGATTTCATCCGCAAGCATGATCTCCCCTTTATCACGTGGATGAATATCCCTTCGGAAAAGCCGTGGTATCCGATGCAGTGCGACTTCTGCTATATGATCTCGCCCACGCAGTTTGAAAGATTCGTCCTGCCCGAACTTGTCGATCAGGCATTCTATGTTGACCGTCCCGTCTACCACCTCGACGGCATCGGCGAGCTTCCGCACCTCGATATGATCCTCGATATTCCCGGGCTCAGCGGTATCCAATGGAATCCCGGTGCGGGCAAAGAGCCGCTTTGCGATGAAAAATGGTTCGACATTTATAAAAAGATCCAGGACAAGGGGAAGAATCTCATCCTCCTTTGGGCGCTCGACGAAAACCTTGAGGATAAGCTTGAGCGGTTCTTCAAAACCTTCGATCCGACGGGCGTTTACCTGAGCGGCAACAGATTTTCTTCCCCCGAAGCCGCCGAGAGAATGTATGAAAATATCCTGAAATGGACGAAATAATGCAGAAAGGTTGTGTCACTATGAAAACATACAAAATTGCCGTAATTGCGGGCGACGGGATCGGCCCCGAGGTCATCGCCGAGGGCGTTCGCGTACTCGAGCACGTCGGGGAGCTCGACGGTGGATTTAATTTTGAATTTACGCACTTCCCCTGGGGATGCGATTATTATCTGCAGACGGGCAAAATGATGCCCGACGACGGTATTGAAACGCTGAAGCAGTACGACGCCATCTATCTCGGCGCGGTGGGAACCCCCGGCGTGCCCGATCACATTTCCCTTTGGGATCTCTTGCTGAGGATCCGTCACGAATTTGACCAGTACGTCAATCTCCGTCCCGTCAAGCTCCTCAAGGGAGCTCCCTGCCCTCTCAAAGACGCGACCTGCGAGGACATTGATATGATCGTCGTCAGAGAGAACAGCGAAGGCGAATATGCGGGCGCGGGCGATTGGCTCTACCGCGGTCAGGAAAACGAGATCGTGCTCCAGACCGGAGTTTTCTCGCGCAAGGGAACCGAAAGGATCATCCGCTATGCCTTTGAGCTTGCAAGAAAGGAAAAAAAGACTCTGACGAGCATTTCCAAAGGCAACGCGCTGAATTATTCAATGGTATTCTGGGACAGTGTTTTCGCAGAGGTAGCGAAGGAATACCCCGACGTAAAGACCGCTTCCTATCTCGTCGACGCGGCAAGTATGTTCTTCGTCAAGGATCCGAAGAGATTCCAGGTCGTTGTTACCTCCAACCTTTTCGGCGACATCATCACCGATCTCGGTGCCGCCATCTCGGGCGGTATGGGACTTGCGGCGGGCGCAAATATCAATCCCGAAAGAAAATTCCCCTCGATGTTCGAGCCCATCCACGGCTCCGCGCCCGACATTGCGGGCAAGGGCATCGCAAATCCCCTCGCCTCCATCTGGTCGGCAAGCCAGATGCTCGATTTCTTCGGCTACGAAAATTGGGGCGCGCGCCTGATCGACGCCATTGAATCACTGATGGTCGAGGGTAAGACCCTCACCTGCGACCTCGGCGGCACCGCAAGCACACAAGAGGTCGGAGATGCAATTATTGAGCTTTTGAAGGAATAACCATGAAAAACTACTACGAATATCTGAATTTTAACTCCGCAGATCTTTTCACCGTGATCTGCCTTCCCGAGGAGTCGGGGAAATTTCCGATTGTTATCAGGCGCGATCCTTACGTTGACGCGGTTGAAAATTCAGCCGAAGACGAGATCGTCGATGCCTTTGCAGCGAGCGTGGAGAAATGGGTCGCGCACGGTTACGCCGTCGTTTACCAGCATTGCCGAGGACGCGGTAAGAGCTCGGGCGACTGCATTCCCTACATAAACGAGCGCGAGGACGGACTGTTTTTGCAGGATTGGGTGCGTCAGCAGTCCTTCTATGGCGGCGAGCTCTACCTTGTCGGCAACAGCTACAAATCGACCGTCCATCAGGTCACGGCACCCTTCGCGGACGACATCAAGGGCGCGGTCCTCGCCGTTCAGGATACCGAGCGCTACAACTGCAACTACCGCAACGGTTTTTACAAAATGGGGCTCCACGGCGGCTGGTACGTCAAAATGTACAAGCACAAGAGCATCCGCGAGAAGGCTTACAAGCAGGAGACCTACAATATGCTCCCGCTGATCGACTTTTCAAAGACCGTTTTCGGCGAGAGTGTGCCGAGCTTTGACGACATTCTTCTCCACCCCGACCGTAACGACGATTTCTGGAACACCCGCGCGGGCGGAAATGATTCGCGAGGCGCGATGACGAACGCGAATATCCCGATCCTCGTCGTCACGGGCTTTTACGACATCTACACGGGCGGTATGTTCGATCTGTGGAACGCCATCGCACCCGAAACTAAGGCAAAATGCGCCCTGCTCGTCCATCCCTACGACCACAGCAACAACAAAAGCGGAGATCAGCCGATAGTCTTCGAGGACGCGCCATCGGGTGCACAAGTTCTGGACGACGTTTACCTCCGCTGGATCGATTCCGTCCGTGGCAAGGATGAGGCACCCATCGAGCGCGGTAAAGTCACGTATTACAAACTTTTCGGCAACAAATGGTGCACCGATGATTTCGCAAAACCCGAAAAGTCGCTCACCTTTACCCTCGGCGAAGGTGAAAAGACCTATACATACAATCCCTACGCCCCCGCGAAATTCAAGGGCGGTCTTTCCGCCAATTTCGGCGGCAACGCTTGGCAGTATAAGCCGAAGGCTCAGCCCGACGTTATCTCCTTCTTCACGCCCGAATTTGAAGAAGATACCTTCGTCAAGGGCAAAATGACGGCAAAGCTGCGCGTCCGTTCCGACTGCGAGGATACCTGCTTTTACGTCCGCCTCAGCCTCGTCAAAGAGGAGGGTGATTACGGCTTGCGCGACGACATCAATCAGATCTCGAATTTCGCGCCCGATTACGTCCCCGGCGAGGAGATCGAGATGGATTTCACATTCGACGAGCACGCTTTCGTTGTGAAAAAGGGCGAAAAGCTCCGCATCGACGTCTCGTCCTCGGCATTCCCTCTCTACGTCCGCCACACCAACAACCGCGGACCTTTCGCGCTCCAGACTACCGCGAAGATCGCGCATAATACGGTAATTTGCGACAAATCGAGTATAACTATTTTCGTTGAATAACGGAGGAATACTATGATCAACAAAAATCCTCAGATCATACATCACGAAGCACTCAAGGCTCTTGCGCCCGCAATGCGCTATGACGGCAAGAGCGACTTTACCGCATGGAAGAAGAACGCCCGCGCGCATCTTGCTTCCCTTATGGGACTTGACAAGATCACTCCCGCCGCAGATGACCTTTTCAATATCGAACACGAAGAAGACTACGACACCTTCACCGAATACCGCTTCACCTTTCAGAGCGAGGATGGCTACTTTGTTCCCTGCACTCTTTGGGTGCCGAAGGGCAAGGAGGGCAAGATTCCCGTGGTCATCTGCCTTCAGGGACATTCAAAGGGCTTCCACATCTCGCTCGGCAGACCGATATATCCCGGCGACGAGAAAAGTATCGGCGGCGGTGACCGCGACTTTGCCGTTCAGATCGTGCGCGAGGGATACTGCGCCCTCGCCATCGAGCAGCGCGGATTCGGCGAATGCGGCGGCGACGAAAAGGGTCCCGGATGTCAGGTTCCCGCGATGTCGGCGCTTCTCTACGGCAGAACCCTCATCGGCGAGCGCGTCTTTGACATCAGCCGCGCCATTGACGTCGTGACCGATAAATTCGACTTTGTTGACGGCGACAAGATCGCGTGTATGGGCAACTCGGGCGGCGGCACGGCAACCATCTACGCCTCTGCCATCGACGAGCGCATCAAGGTTTCGATGCCCTCCTGCGCCCTTTGCACCTACAAGGACTCGATCGGCGCGATGAAGCATTGCGTTTGCAACTATATTCCCAATATCGCCCTCGACTTCGATATGGGCGATCTCTGCGGTCTGATCGCGCCGAGAAAGCTGATCGCCGTCAGCGGTGCCGAGGACAAGATCTTCCCGCACGACGGCGTCGCCGAGAGCATCGAGGTTGCCTCTCTCTATTACTGTGCCGCCGGCGCACCCGACGGATACAAATGGATCGAAGGCCCCGAAGGCCACCGCTTCTACGCCGCCCTCTCCTGGCCCGTTTTTCACGAGTTTTTTGATTGAATCGGTAAATAATGATGAATTACAATCCTTCAAAAAGAGAAACCGACTTGATAAGAGAAGCTTTGTTTGAATTCAACCGCGAAAAAGTCGGCGATGACGGACACACTCCGCTTAATATCGTCGAGTATGATGCGGACGGAAACATAATCGGCGGCATTATTGGAGGCACTTATTGGGGCTGGATGTACGTTGACATCCTTTGGGTTCATGAAAAACACCGTGGGAAAGGCATTGGCTCAAAACTGCTTTTGGAAGCCGAAAAAGAAGCAAAAGCACGCGGATGCCACCACGTTCACCTCGACACAATGAGCTGGCAAGCACCCGGTTTTTATAAAAAGCAAGGGTATTCCATCTTATGTATCATTTCCGATATTCCTGATGGTTATCAAAAGTATTTGTTGATGAAGGCTTTATAACAATTTTGCATACAAACGATTATGGCACTATGTTCGCACAAACTCCATCAGCCTTCCCCGGTGGGGGAAGGTGGCAGCCGCAGGCTGACGAATGAGGCGTTTTAATAAGATATCGTTTTTCGCGTCAGCGAAAATCTTCCAAAACGTAGCCAACTAAATGATTTGTTCTGAATTTAGATTGCAAAACAATAAAATGCAATGGATATTTGCAAAATTCAATTAAGATAATGCTTTTTCATTTAGGCAATCGGGAAGATTTTCTCGCTTCGCTCGAAAAACAGTATCTTATTGAAACGCCTCATATGTCACTTCGTGACACCTTCCCCCACCGGGGAAGGCTGATTTTGAGAGTGCGAACATAGCTTTCTGTCAATAAAAGCTACCTATTCACATAGTCCATTTGTTCAGAAAGGAATATAAATAATGAAAAAAGCCTTTCTTCTTTTCATCGTCGCGATCGGTTTATTGGGTTTTATTGGATGTGCAGATAATGATCCACCTTCCGAGATACCCGAAGACGCGATAATAATCGACAGTGCGGAAATATACCGCAAATATGCCGTTCTGCCTCTTTGCGATGTCATCGAGGCTCTCGGATTTGAACTGACACATAACGGTGATAGCGCATCATTTTATTGCAATAACATTGAATATGTAATATCAATTACCGAAAAAACTCTCACTAAAGCAGGAGACGACGAGAATTATCTGATTTGCCCTCCCGGGAACAAACATTTTGTTTGTGAATTATCGAACGGAGATTTGATGATCGATGACGGCACCGTACACGCACTTTTTTCCACTTTTCTTGAATATCCGATAGAAATCATTATCGACCGAGCAAACAACCGAGTTGCCATTGTCAAAAAATAGATCATCAATAAGGAAAATGCTATGAAAACTTCAATATACAGCGTTCCGGAGCGCATTTTTATGCTCGATTGCGCGCGGAAATATTACACTCCCGCGTGGATCAAGAGACTCATTCTCGAAATAAAGAGTGCAGGGTTCAACACTATCAGCATCCATTTCGGCGAGGATATGGGGCACCGTCTTGAGTCGAAGACCTACCCCTGGCTTGCGGGCGGCGACCACTCGCTTTGCGTTTACGGTGCAGCAAACGGTGAGGCTGAAAACGATTCAAAATTCATCACGCAAGATGAAATGGCGGATGTCGTCCGCTTCGCGCAGAGCGAGGGCATCGAGGTGATCCCCTCCTTCGACTCGCCCGGGCATATGAACTACGCCGTCAAGAAATACAACGCGCAGACAGGCTCGGACATCTCAAACTATTTCCACAAAAACGGCAAAAAGTCGATCGTTCAGGGTTCGAGCATCAAAAAAGAACCCGAGCAGTACAATTTCTCGCGCGGAATTGACATATCCAATCCCGAGGCGGTCGAATTTGCAAGGAATCTTTATTCCGAATACGGCAGATTCTTCTACTCTCTCGGCTGCCGGAAATTCGACATCGGCGGCGATGAGCTTCTCGGCTTCGGTGAGACCATCGACTCGACCCTCTCAAAGTGGCAGAATCTCGATCATTGGGACGCCCACGCCAAAAAGCTCACGGGCAACGAAAAAGCCGTGTCTTACGATGCCTTCATCCTCTATATGAACGACATCGCCTCCCTCATGCGCTCGATCGGCTACGAGAAGATACTTATGTGGAACGATGACGTCTACCGCGATTTTGACACGGGTTGGCAAGGCGTGACCGAGCTTGACCGCTCAATCGACATTCAATATTGGTCGATGAAGGCAAACGGCGGCAAAAACAACGTCTACACCTACCTCGACCGCGGGCATAAGGTCTACAATTTCATCAGCCAATACACCTATTACGTCCTCGGCTGGGGCGGCTCAAAGTACGGCACCACGCCCGAAATCCTCGAGCGCGATTGGAGCTCATACTTCTTTGACTGCGAAAATCCCGAAAACAATCCTCCCACACCCGATCCCCGCATCCTCGGCGGCGGCTACTGCCTCTGGAGCGACACCCCCGCGGCGGAGACCGAGGATGAAGTGATGGAGCATATTTTGCCTTATGTCAAAGCCTGTGGGAAGAATCTTTTAGGATAGGTAAATAATGAAAAAGCTCATTCACGTCGGCGAATATAATAAAGAATTTAATAATCTATTGAATATTGATATCACTCAAACACAAATTTTTCGTTCAGTTGGACTACAAACACATCTCATCAAAAGAAATCATCAAGATTGCTTGCAATATTTAGACCGAATTTCAGAAATAATAAATAATCCCGATTATATCGGCATCAATCCGAACGAAAAAGATTCATCCATCGAACTGATAAAGCAATATGACAATAATGTATTGATCGGTATTAAAGTAGACAATTCAGCAGATATTTTGTACGTTTCAACTATGTATACTGTTCAACAATCAAAATTGGAACGCAGAATACACAGTGGAAGATTAATTAAATTCAAATAAAAATATTGCCAACCGCTTGACAATTTTATTTGTATATGGTATAATGTATTTGGAGTAAGATTATACTTATTCCGTAAGCAACATTGAGGTCGGAAATGGTTCCCGACGCACTTCTTTATGAAGTACCTGAGATGATGGATACACCGCCCATCCTTTGTTCTTACCAAAAGCCTCG
>JAZSOQ010000016.1:0-5400 GCA_045537015.1 Eubacteriales bacterium | reverse complement strand
AAAGTGCCGCGGGGCGGAATCGAACCACCGACACGTAGATTTTCAGTCTACTGCTCTACCGACTGAGCTACCGAGGCATATGTATGGCGACCCGGAAGGGGCTCGAACCCTCGACCTCCAACGTGACAGGCTGGCGCTCTAACCAACTGAGCTACCGGGCCAAATTGTGTGTGGGAACAACAGGGCTCGAACCTGTGACCCTCTGCTTGTAAGGCAGATGCTCTCCCAGCTGAGCTATGCTCCCATATGATCGTTGATCCGACAAACCGTTTCAACAACGAATAATATTATATCACAAACAAAATGATTTGTCAATACCTTTTTTAAAAAAATAGAAAAATTGAAGTTGTTTTACAAAAAAGGTCGTTATGAGTTATTATCCGTTGTTTTTATCGAACCTCTGTACTTCCTGACAACGTGAGCTCCAAGCCTTGGGAGAGTGTTTTGAGAGTTGTAGTTCTCACATATTTCGTCATCACTTGCAGCGGGAGCTTTTCTTATGAGTTATTTGATAAGTTCAAAGGGAGCAAGACAGGCATCAAGCGCCGCCGTGACTTCTGTTTTGCCGAAATACATTCTTCCGTAGGGGTGGTAATCGTGTGCTGTGAGGATCGCGTCGGCATATTCCGTAAAAAACGATATGTTTGTGCCCCAAGCTCCCGAGCCGAATACGCCGAAGAGCTGAAGGCAATCTCCGCTGATGAGCGTTTTGGTTCGGCTATCGTATAATGCCGCACTGTCTTTCGTGTGTCCGATCACGGAAACGACTGAAAGAATATCGAGCAGAGATTCACCTTCGCTCGGCAACAAAAAGTTGTATCCGGTGAATTTTTCACGGAGTGATTAGCTCTTTGAAATGACACAGACAGTCAGAAAGGTTTCAAGCAACTTGCCGAGCCCTCCCGCGTGATCGGTGTGATTGTGGGAAATGAAGATGTATTTGAGATCATCTTCCCCAATTCCAAACTCGCGAGGCGCGGGAACGGTGGCATCTTCAACGTCGCAATCATAGCTTGCAGTATCAAAAATAAGCACGCCGCTGTCGGTCATTACGAAGTACACCGTCGTGAAGATATCTTTGTACGGTATGCAAAGTGCGTATATATGTTCGTTGATCTTTTCTAAATTTCTCACTTTATCTCCACCTTTTTGCCGTTGCATCGATTATATGCGATCGGCGTATCTTTCTGCAGTGATAATTCCGTCTTTTACGTGCAGCTTGCAAACTCTTGCCGTGCGTGCCTCCGAATACTCATTTTGCTTCTCACCGCCAAGATCTCTGCCGTGGTAGATCGCGTAGTACTGTCCTTTGTATTTGATCAGGCTGTGATGACCCGTGCCCTCTTCAAAATCATTTTTGATCATAACCGGATCGAATGCGCCGCCACTTGTGTGTTTGATAAAGTTTACCTTCGTCAGGTCACTCTCGTTTGTGCGTGCCGCAGCGTATCCGATATGGTACGAGTCATTCTCGAAGCAGCCGCCGCTGTACATAACGTACTGCCAATCTCCCTCGCGAAACCAGAATGCGCCCTCTATCGTGTGCCAGTCTCTGCCGTCCCCAAAGCGATTACGCTTGAAGATCTCTTCATCCATAGTGGGCACGATCATCTCTCGCGGCTGTCCCGCGGGCGTCAAGGGATCGATCAGCTTGTCAACGTAGATGCGCGTGCCGATGCGGTCGCAATCGACGTTGTCCTCGGCATACCAGAGAAACAGTCCCGCTTCGGTTTCGACCACGTGGGAGTCGATTGAGAATCGTTTGTAAAAGCAAGTGTGGTTTGTAAATGGACCGAGCGGAGAATCGGCAACCGCCGCGTGCATATATTCAAGTTCATCGTCGGTAGATGAGGAAACGTAAATGTAATAACGTCCGTTGATCTTAGCGACCGAAGGAGCCCAATATTCATACCGTCCGTCAAAGGAGGCAACGATCCCCTCGTAATGCCAGATGCCGAACAGGTCGTCTGCGGAATAAGCCTCAACACCTTGCGGCGCGGTCACGTACAGATATAGCTTGCCGTTGTCTTCGAAAATATAGGGATCGGGCTGATGCTTGCCGACTACATCAAATTTCAGTTTCATAATAGATTACTCCGTTCATCCTTGATCATTTTTGCGCCGTTTGCGGCTTCAATGCCGAAAAGCACGAGATTTTTCATTGCTCCGGCGAGTGAGATAGCATAATATCCTTCGCCGCGAACGTTTTTGATCGTAATATTGTATGTTTTATCCTCTTTTGATGAAATGTACGTGCTTCCGCCTTTTGTGAAAATGGTGTATGACATTTTACGGACTCCTTATAGTGGCAGGGCGATATTTTCTCCGCGTGCAATGTAAAAAATACGCTTTCCTGCATTCATTTCCTCAACGTAAACCTTTGTTGCGGGGAAAGTCCACATTGTTTCGCGATTCCAATCGCGGGCGCGCAGCGGCCACAGCATATGCTCGGGGTCGATATCGTAATAAAAGCGCAGGATGTCGGTGTCCCAGGCGTGGTGCGCGAGCTGGTAATAATCGTTTTTAAGATACGAGCCGTAGATATCGTGGATCCATTGGCATTCCTCCGCACCTGAAATGTCGGCAGGGAAGATGAGCGATTTGCCCGAAATGAATACGCGCGTTACAAATGAGGTGTCGTTGACCGGCATCTCGCCCCCATGGAATTCTTCTTGGGTATAAAGCACCTCGACGCGAGCATCACCGACCGAGAAGGTCTGACCAGTATGAGCCTTCCATACCTTTGCCTCGGGGAATGCGCGGAGGGTGCCGTCGATCCAGCAAGTGTAGTTTGCCGAGATCTCATACCAAAGCTTCATATTGAAGCGATGTCCCGCCGCCATATTCATAACGAAATTCTTGACGGTGACGTCGTTTGCGTAGCGAGTTGCGAATTTATAAACTCCCGCTGTATGGTCAAAGTGCGGGTGGGTCAAGATCCACGCATCCACCACGGGCTTCTGTCCCTCGGGCGTGACCGAGCGCATAGTTTCATAGATCTTTTCTTCGTCGCCGCCTCGATCACCAAGGCCGTCATAGATAAGGAAATGTCCCTCACTGAGCGAGAAAACGTAGCACATTCCGAAATTCTTTGCTTCATCGTTCGGCGCGATCTGCGTGACGGTTTTAGAACCTTCGTAATGCTCCTTTTCGCCAAGCTGTTTGGGCATCAGCTCACCTGCTTGTGCGGAAAGCCTCCTCGCTTGTCATTGGGCAGGGAAGTACGATGCGTAGCATATCCTTCTGGAAGAGGAACCGAAACAAAGCGGTTGTCCGCGAGCTCCGATATTTGTGCATTCGGATTATTGGCAAGCTCCTCAGCTGCAAAAGCTTCAAAATCTTCGGGCGAAACGTCATCTTTTACCTGCAATACAACGCCGTCACCGCAGTCGGACGTTAAATTCTTTTCCTTTATATTAATATAGCGCGACATAAATACAGCCTCGGCCGCCTTGTAAGCCTTTGCGGCGAGCTCGACGTCCATTTCGTTGCGGACTTCTTTATCAGATGCAAATAATGCTTTATTCTGTTCCATAGCTTTGATGCGCGGTGCAAAACGTACCGCGATCCTTTCGGTTTAGATTGCACTTTCATTATAGCACATCGTTTGCCGCATGTCAAGCGAGACTTTCAAAACTAATGGATCAAAAAAGGAAACCGCTCATTCAAGACGGTTTCCTTATTAATGTGAGTAAAAAGCGCACAAAGATTATTGCTTGATTAATTATTCCTTTCCCGCTGATCTTCACCGCAAACTATACATTTTTCGTTTTGAAATTGGTGAGAGGGCATTCCCTTGTTTATGCGTATCCGCGAGATCTCCTCACCGCACTCCGTGCAATAAAGGACCACGTCGTATGAGCCCTCCGCAGTACAAGTGGGGGCGATCTCATTCTCTACAACACGTGTCAATTCCGGATGCGTGTGGGCTTCGTTGCTGATTTTTACTACAAAAATTATTGCGCAGACTGAAAGTAAGATGATAAAACAAATTGGCAGCCAATGCAGATGCTTCTTCTTTCTAGCCAAAGGCTTTGTTTCTTCCGCAGATATTTCAACTGCGGGAATATTAGCCTCTTCATTGTAATCGTCATTAAGCAGATAATCCGCGGTCACGCCAAACAGCTTGCTGATCTGCAGAATGTTTTGCGCATCCGGAAGTGCCGTTCCATTTTCCCAACGACTGATCGCTTGCCGCGATACGTCCAGCTTCTCCGCAAAATCCTCTTGCGACCAACCGTTTTCTTTTCTGAGAGTGATTAGTTTGTCTGACAATTTCATAATAAAACCTCCTTGATCTGGTGAGTTCATTATAGCAAAATCAGCCTCAAAATACCACCGCATCAACTTTACAATTCCGCAACAAGAGTTTACAAAGCGTGGGATTCTTGATTTTTGGTTTCATTCTTTATATTTATGCTTTCAATGGAATATCCAACTTTTCCGCAAGTTCCTTCAAATATTGGAGGTGAGGAACATTAGGCTTTTTTGAATATAAATATTTTTTATAATGCTGATTAAAGCATTCGGCTGCCTTTTCCATATCTCCCATTTTTCCGTACATCATAGCTTCTTCTAAGCAAATCAAATGTCCGTTTATAATATCAAATTGTCGATAGTTTCTCCGTTCTTTGAGAATAGCATCGCGGGTATTCAAAACATCAAATGCCGGAATAACGTATTTTTGAATTTGCTCCATAATATCAATGATGATCTTTTCAATATTCCCTCGAAGGTCATAGCAACTTTGTTTTTTGTTTTTTATTGTTCCGAGACAAGAGCGTATGTTGCATTCGTATTCATGGTAATACTTTTTTTGAGGTACATCAGAATGAAATTCGCGAAGCATACACTCAGGAACTCTGATGCCAATATTTACCCACAATAAATGTGTTTCATTCCTATAAGATTGCCCGCACTGAAAATTTATGGCTTGAGAAATATCGCCGTCAACAAAGCGGTGAAGCGTTCTTCCATACTTGCGAAATCCTAATGGTTTGAACTCTGAATACACTATGCTTTCAATTGTATCGATAATCTCGGTTGTATTTACATTTACACCGGATTTTTTGCTAAAACCAAACATCTCTGCACCGCCTTTCTGAGGTTATTATAGCATACTTTTGGGCGGAGTGCAAGAGTTTTTTCACATTCCCGGAATTTCGCGCATTGCGCGAATATTCGCTCGCTCTCCGCCTGGCAAGCGAGCTTGCCGATCTCCGAGCGGCGAATGCGGACCGGCTTCGGCTACATTGTGATTCCCGATCCAGTCAGAGGAAAAGTGAAGAGAAGTGTGTCCGATTATGTTTGAAACGCCGAGCGCGGTTCGATGAAGGGGTGGCGCCTCCAAAAAGAAAAGCACTGCATTCGCAGTGCTTTTCTTTTTGGAGGCGCCACCCG
>JAZSOQ010000139.1:0-3482 GCA_045537015.1 Eubacteriales bacterium | reverse complement strand
GCCCTGCGGGTACGGGTAAGACCTTCCTTGCGGTTGCGATGGCTGTCAAGGCTCTGCGCGACAAAAAGGTCAGCCGAATAATTCTGACACGCCCCGCGATCGAGGCGGGCGAAAAGCTCGGTTATCTTCCCGGCGACCTGCAAAGCAAGATCGACCCCTATCTCCGCCCGCTTTATGACGCGCTCTTTGAGATGATGGGACCCGAAAATTATCAGCGCAACGTTGAAAAGCAGATAATCGAAGTCGCACCTCTCGCATATATGCGCGGACGTACCCTTGACGATGCTTTCATAATCCTCGACGAGGCGCAGAACGCGACTTTTGAGCAGATGAAGATGTTTCTGACCCGTCTCGGAAACAACTCAAAGGCGGTCGTAACCGGTGACCTTACGCAGACCGACCTTCCCGGCGGTCAGGTCAGCGGTCTTTGGTCGGCGGTGAAGATACTTGACGGCATCGAGGGCATCTCGATCCATCAGTTCACCGAGCGCGACGTTGTCCGCCACAAGCTCGTGCAGAAGATAATTCTCGCCTACGACAAATACGAAAAGGAAAATCAGAATAAAGACAAGGGCGGTCACACATACCGCCGCAAGAATTATTGAGGGAGGTAGAAAATGCTGACTATCGATTATTCGGTCAGATGCCGAAAGGAAAAGGTCACGGATGATCTCAAAGAGCTCGTTCAGCGCGCAATCGAAACAACTCTTGAATTCGAGGAGATCGAGGACGACTGCGAGGTTTCCGTCACCTTTGTCGGAAATACGGGCATCCGCCGATTCAATGCCGAATACCGCGGGATCGATCGCGTGACCGACGTTCTCTCCTTCCCGATAGCGGAGGACGGCGATCTCGAGGAAGCATTTGACGGCGAAAAGCTCTGCCTCGGCGATATCGTTCTTTCTCTCGAAAGAGCACGCGAGCAGGCAGAGGAATTCGGTCATCCGTTTGAGCGCGAGGTCGCATTCCTTTGCGTTCATTCGACACTCCACCTTCTCGGCTACGACCACGAAACCGGAGAAGAGGACGAGGCTGATATGCGAAGCCGTCAGCGCGAGATAATGAAAATTATGGGACTTGAGGTGAAATGATGAAAAAGATACTTTCTGTTTTGTTGGCATTGACTTTTATTCTTTGCGCCTTTGCGGGCTGCAGAGAAAAGGATGAGGATAAGCCCTTTATGAGCCTTGCCACGGTTCTTGACTTTGCCGATACGGCAAGGGAGCTTCAACTGAGCCAGTTTGCAAAGTTTGAACATGTTGCTCTCGGCTCATCCGAATTGCCTATTTTTTATTTTCCTCTCCGCGAGACCGACTTTGCCTTTACGATAGGAATGGACGAAGAAGGTGACATTGAGAGTATGATGCTTTCGCACGTATCGGGCGAGGAGATCTACTTATTCCACAAAAACCCCGGCAAGCTTGATCCCCTTGCAACGCAGTACAGCAAAGACGCGAGTTCATACGACTTGCAGAAATTTATAGATGAAATGACGGAGAAATAAAATGAAAAGAACAGTATTTATCTCGATAGTCGGCAGACCCAACGTCGGCAAGTCCACCATTATGAACCGCATACTCGGCGAAAAGATTGCCATAGTTTCAAATAAACCGCAGACAACGAGAAATTGCATCCGCGGAATCCTTACCGAGGGCGAGGATCAGTTCGTGTTTTTTGACACCCCCGGTATCCACCGCCCGCAGAATCGTCTCGGCGACTATATGGTCACCGCCGCAAAGTCGGGTATGCAGCAGGGCGACGTTGTTATGCTTGTCGTTGACGTAAACAAGCCCGTTTCGAAGACCGAGGAGGAGATCATTGATTACCTCAAGAGAGAGGGCGTTCCCTCGGTTCTCGTTCTCAACAAGATCGACACCGTCCGCCGCGATATGATCGCGGAAAAGATCGCGGCTTACGCATCGAAGCACGAATTTGATGCCGTTGTGCCGGTTTCCGCAAAATCGGGCAAGCACGTTGACGAGGTTATGGACGAGCTTTCAAAATTCCTGCACGAGAGTGAGTGGTTCTTCCCCGAGGACGCCGCGACTGATCAGCCAATGCGTCAGTACGTTTCCGAGATCATCCGCGAAAAGCTTCTCCGCGCGCTTGACAGAGAGGTTCCCCACGGAATTGCCGTAGTCATCGAGGAATACCGCGACACGGGCAATCTCACCAAGATCCGCGCCGAGATCATCTGTGAAAAGCAGTCGCACAAGCAGATCATCATCGGCAAGGGCGGAGAAGTGCTCAAAAAGGTCGGTATGTATTCGCGCGAGGAGCTTGAAAAGGTTACGGGCTCGAAGATCTTCCTTGACCTTTGGGTAAGAGTAAAGGAAAATTGGCGTGAGCGCGAAGGACTTGTTTCAAACTTCGGCTATAACAAGAAAGACATCGATCAGTAAGCCGATATGGCAACCTATGATATTTCAACCGATGCGCTCGTTATCCGCGCCGTGCCGCAGGGCGAGCACGACCGTTTGCTGACTCTCCTTTGCCCCGAGGAGGGCAGGATAACGGTTATTGCAAAGGGCGCAAGATCGCTTCGCAATAAGCTGATGTCCCCCTGCCGCGCGTTTGTGTGGGGCAATTTTGAGCTCCATTTCAAGGGCGATATGGCTTGGGTGCGCGATGCGTCGGTCATTAAATCATTCACCTCGCTCGAGAAGGATATTGAGCTGATGTATCTTGCTCAGTATATCTCGGACGTCTGCTGTGAGCTGAGCGGACAAGGTGAGCCCGCGGGCGAGCTTTTGCCGCTTGCGCTGAATACTTACCACGCGCTCTGCTCGGATAAATACGACCGCGAGATCGTAAAGGCAGCTTTCGAGCTGCGAGCTGCGGCAATATCGGGTTATCTTCCCGAGCTTGGCGAATGCATCAGATGCGAAAAGACCGAGGCGCCCGCCTTTTATCTTGACGTTATGGGCGGTGGAATCGTCTGCTCGGATTGCATTGCGGCAGCTCCCGAATTGCCCGAGGCGGAGATACCCGTCGACGCTTACGGCACGCGATCGATAATCATCCCGATAACTGCTGGAGTGCTTGCGGCAATGCGATATGTCGTAAATGCGCCGCTGAAAAGATTGCTTTCCTTCGGCATCACGTCCGAAGTTGATAAGAAAACATTTTGCCGCGCGGCGGAGACATATATTCTCAACCACCTTGAGCGCGGCTTTGCATCGCTCAGGCTTTATCACGAATTGAGCGAATAGTATTTAAGCAAGTGCGAACAAAGCTTTCTTGGTGTCCCCTCATCACCCGCTGCGGCGGGAGCTTCTCCCAGGAGAAGCCTGGGGTTACTGTGAGCTTCGTTTGGTGCGTATTATTTATGTAATTGAAATTTGCTTTAGCAAATTTCTACCTTTGCATTCCGCTTTAGCGGAATATTTAGCTCGCGCGAAGCGCGTATTTAGCTTTTGCGTAGCAAAAATTTAGCATTTCTGTAAGAGAGAAATATTTAGCTCAAGGCGTTAGCCTTTTCC
>JAZSOQ010000003.1:0-25651 GCA_045537015.1 Eubacteriales bacterium | reverse complement strand
GAAATCTACTCAACTCCTTGGCTCACAGAACGACATGGCTACGATCCGACTTTGTCCTTAAGTCCGTGGAACTTCTCGGGGAGAGGAAGGAGTGACTTGGAAAGGAGGGTGAGCTTCTGCGCGTGAACCGAGATCTCGCCGCGACGGGTGAGGAATACGAAGCCCTCGATACCGATGATGTCACCGATATCCCACTTGCGGTAGTCTGCAAATACGTCCTCGCCGACGTCATTGATTCTGATATAGCACTGAATTCTGCCCTTGCCGTCGGCAAGGTCGATGAAGTTTGCCTTGCCCATATCGCGACGGCTCATAATACGACCTGCGAGGGAAACGGTCTTACCGTCGAACTCCTCGAAGTTTGCCTTGATGTCAGTCGAGTAAGCGGTGACGTCGTACTTCATGATCTCGAAGGGATTCTTGCCAGACTCGACGAGATTTGCGAGCTTTGCGCGTCTGTTTTCGATCTCCGAGGCTACGTTGACCTCGGGGGTCTCGATGTTTTCATTATTGATAATGTCAGCCATTTTACGTGCCTTTCGTCTTACTTATTCTTTGTTCTTTCAACCTTGAGGATATCAAGCTCGAAGCTGCCGGAGGGTGCATCAACCGTTACGGTTGCGCCTGCCTTCTTACCGACGAGTGCGCGGCCGATGGGGGACATATCCGAGATCTTGAGATCTGCGGGGGATGCCTCGTTTGAGCCTACGATAACGTAGGTGATCTCCATTTCGTCTGCCTTATCGAAAACGGTAACTGTGGAACCGACAGAAACGACGGTGGAGTCCATCTGGCTTTCATCGATGATAACTGCGTTCTGGATCTTGTCCTCGAGTTCCTTGATGCGGGCCTCAACTCTCGCCTGTTCTGTTCTCGCCTCGTCGTACTCGGCGTTCTCGGAAAGGTCTCCGAATCCGCGTGCTACTTCAATGTCGTGAATAACTTCAGCGCGGCGTGTGTTTTTCAGATAATCAAGCTCAGCTACAAGCTCATTGAATCCCTCTTGGGTGTAGTAGATAGGTTTTGTTGCCATGATTTTTCTCCCTTATTTACCGATGAGGTCGATAGCCGCCTGGATCTGGTTGTCTTCCGCGTCGGTGATTTTATATATATTTTTATTTTCAAGTGATTTGTCAAGCTCAACCTCAAGGTCGGGCTTGATGCCGATGCCGTCATAGCCTTCGGAGATAGGCGGGAAATACATTTTTGTTGTCATCTTTACCGCACCGTCAAAGCCGAAATATTCAAGCGAATAGATGGTCTGCATACTGCCCTTTCCGTATGTCGTGGTGCCGACGATCTCGGAAATTCCGTAGTCCATAAGCGCGCAGGTGAAAAGCTCTGCGGCGGAAGCGGTGCTGCCGTTTGCGAGGACTGCGGATCTGCCCATTACCTTATCGCGGTACTTGGCGATATCCGATTTGGTTACGTTGCAGGATGCATAAGCCGAGTTTGGGGCGTATTTTACCTCCGTGACCTTGATCACGTCTTCTTCGCCCGCACGGTTGCGAGTCTTGATAAGGACATCATCTTCATTCAGAATAAAGCTTAATACTGCCGTGATCGATGCGAGGTCGCCGCCGCCGTTATAACGGACGTCGAAGAGGAAATATTCTACTCCCGCAGCGATCAGCGAATCCATAGCCGCGCAGAACTGCGGGGGAGTAGTCAGATCGAACTGTGTGATCTTGATGATACCAACCTTTGCATCGGTCTCACAGACATGGTACATAACCGATTCGGAGGTGAATGTATCTCTCATGATCGAGAAATCAACTTCCTCGGCATAGCCCTCTCCGCGGCGGACGGTGAACTCGCAAAGAGTACCCTTGACGCCCTGGAGCTTTGCAAGAGCGGCGTAGTATCCGAGCTCGGATACCGATTCCTTATTCTCTCCTCCGCCGACGTAAACGATCAGGTCGCCGGGCTCAACGCCTGCGGCAAGAGCGGGCGAATTGGGGAGAACCGAAATAATTTCGATACATTTGTAATCTGCGTTTTCGATAACCGTTACGCCGATGCCCTGTGTCTCGCCCTGGTTTTCCGCTGTCATCAGCGCGAATTCCTCGGCGTCGTAATATTCGGCGTATCTGTCGTTGATTGCAAGTCCCATACCGCTGACCATCGCGCGGCAGAGGACCTCCTCGTCTATTTCATAATAGGAATAGTTTTTGAAAAGAGTAATGATCTGCTCCAGCTTACCGCCGATTGAGGACTCGCCGCTTGATACCAAATCGCCGTTTTCATCTCTGAAATAAGAGTCCACAAGGGCGCAGGACGACATTGCGGTGAGAAGTATTGCCGCGATAAGAAGGAGGATCAGTGTTGATAACGATATTCTTTTTTTCATTGTTTACCTTAGGGTTTCTTTACGTATTTGAGCGGATCGACCTTTTCGCCGTTCACTCTGACTTCAAAATGGAGGTGGTTACCCGTGCTGCTTCCGGTTGTTCCGACTGCTGCAATGACAGCTCCCTGCTCAACATAGTCGCCTGCCTTTACGTAAAGCTTGGAGGCGTGAGCATAGAGAGTGTTGTAACCGTTTCCGTGATCAAGCAGGACGTAGTATCCATACGAGGTATGATACTTTGCTATGAGCACCTTGCCGGACTTTGATGCATAGATATCGGTTCCGCGGTAAGCGGGAATGTCAATGCCGTAATGCATTTTGTTATAATATCCAAGCTCCGAAAGAGTTCTGATGCCAAATTCGAATGACAATTCATTAAAGGAAAGCGGGAGAGGCCAGAGATATGACTGCTTTCTGATCGCCTCAGCCAGAGCCTCCTGGCGCTTGCGCTCCTCTTCCTTTTCCTTTTCGATAGCTATCTGCTCGCGGCGCTTGTTTTCTTCCGCGATAGCAGCGTTGACCTCGGCTTCAAAATCTGCGTCGAGCATTGCGGAAAGGCTTTCGTACTCGCCCTTCGCGCCGGTAAGCTCTTCAATCTCAGCTTCGATTGCAGCAAGGCTTGCTTCGTTTTCGGTCTTCCATTGCTCGATCTCCGCTTGCTTTGCTTCAAGCTCGGCAATTGCTGCCTCGTGAGCCTCGGAATCCTTCAAGAGCTTCTGATACTTTTCGTCAAGCACGGTTTTCTGCTCGTCGATATTTTTGAGAAGGGTGTCGCTGTAACGGACAAGGCTGCTTACTCTGTCTATTCTTGCCAAAAGGTCTGTGAAACTTTCAGCGCCGAGCAAAATTTCAAGGTAATTCGCACTTCCCTGCTCATAGCTCATTCGCAAAAGATCAAGGAAGGTTGCATACGCCTTATCATATTCAACTCTGATGGCGGAAATCTCTTTTCCGACAAGCTTGAGCTCGTTATCGTAGTAGAGCCTTGTTTTTTCGAGATCCTTGAGTTGATCGTTATAGACCGCCTCAGCCATCAGGTAAAGCGCGCGGGTTTCATCTGCGGATGCCTGGAGAGTTTCGGCTTTCTTTATATCGGCTTTAAGCTCTGCAAGCATCGCGTCATATTCTTTGAGCTGCAGGCGCATTGCCTCAAGGTCATCGGTTTTTATGTCGTTATAATCGGCTTTGTCGTACCACACCGACCCGGCCGTTACAGGTACTGCGGCAATGAGCAAAATCAGCGATAGGATAAAGGATATTGCGCGGACCGACGCTTTTTTTGTTCTGTTATTTTGCATTGATTGACTCCAATACTATCAGTTGTTAAGATTCTTCTGGAGGGAGATGATACTCGCCACAACGCCGGTAACAACTCCGAGAAGAAGGAATAATACAAGCAATTCCGCCTGCATATCGGCATAGGGCACGAGTGAGAACATATTGAGAATACCTTCGCTCTCACCCTCAATCATCTTTGAGGCATAACTGTAAAGTCCCATATCGGCAAAAAATGCAATGATCGCCGAAACGGCTCCGATGGTGACGCCTTCAATTATAAAGGGAGCAATTATGTATCCCTTTGTTGCGCCGATGAAGCGCATGATGCTGATCTCGGTCCGTCTTCCGTGAACCGCGAGCTTTACCGTGTTGAAGATAACGAAAAGGCTGACGGCGAGCAGAAGCACGATGAACCACATAAAGACGAATGATGCACCGCTCTTGAAATTCTCGATCGTCGTGGCATATTCCACTCGGTTGTTGACCTTCATTACGCCCTCGATCAGCAACAGATCGTATTCAAGCTTATTTGCGCCGGCGGTGTCCTTATATGTAACGATAAAGGAATCTGCAAGGGGATTATCTCCGCTTTCGGCGATCGAATCAAAAAGATCGGCGTAATCGGGGTATGTCTCCTTCATAGATTCAAATCCCGATTCCTTTGAAACAAAATCAACATAGGTGACATTGGGCAGAGCCTTTATGTCTTCGGTGATAATCTGCAATTCCTCGGGGGTGACGTCATAATCGGCAAAGACAACGATCTCATTGAGCAGGCCAAGCTTTTCCATATTGACGTCGATATTCCTTATGAGCAATCCGAATGCGCCGAGAAGAATGAGGCAGGAGGAAAGCACAAGGATGGATGCGATTCCCGTCACTCTGTGTCGCCAGAGATTGCGGAATGCATCAAAGATAAAGTAAAAGGGATTGTAAAAGCGGCGAGGCTTATTTGAATTACTCATTTTCGCCTCCTGTATTCTCCGCGTCCTCAAAATCCGCTGCTGCGGATTCAAGGTTGATATCGGAACCCAGCTTACCGCCGTCAAGAGTGATAACTCTGTGACCGAAGCGTTCGACGAGATCCATTTCGTGCGTGACCACGATAACGGTCTTGCCGAGGATCTGATTGATCTTCATAAGAAGGTTCATGATCTCGATGCTCATTTCGGGGTCGATATTACCGGTGGGCTCGTCGGCGATGATGATATCGGGATTGTTTGCGATCGCTCTTGCAAGCGCGACTCTTTGCTGTTCGCCGCCCGAAAGCTCGCGGGGGAAGTGCTTTTCCTTATCCTCCATTGCAACCGTGCGGAGAAGCGCGGGAACACGGCGGCGTATCTCTGTGCCGGGGGTTCCGACAGCTCGCATAATGCACGCGATATTTTCATACGCGGTCTTGTCACGGAAAAGGCGGAAATCCTGGAAAACCATTCCAAGCTTTCTGCGATAATACGGAATGCCGCGGGCGGGGAGCTCGGTTACGTCGATTCCGTCAACAAGGATCTTGCCCTCGGTCACCTTTTCCTCGCGGAGGAGCAGCTTTGTGAGAGTCGTTTTTCCCGCGCCCGAATGACCGATTATGAAAACGAACTCGCCGTCATTGATCTGAAAGCTGACGTTTTGGAGGGCTTGGGTATCGCTGTATTCTTTGGTTACGTTTATAAACTCGATCATTTCAATCAGAACTTGAGGCCTTTGGTGGACATATATTTCTTGACCATCAATGCAACCTTAAAGGTGATCGCGTGCTCGAGCTCGCGAAGGTCAAGACCTGTGAGCTTGCGGATCTTTTCAAGTCTGTATACAAGGGTGTTTCTGTGTACGAAAAGCTTACGCGAGGTTTCGGAAACGTTGAGGTTATTCTCGAAGAAGCACTGGATCGTCATAAGAGTTTCCTGGTCGAGTGATTCAAGGCTGCCTTTCTTGAAAACTTCCTGAAGGAACATTTCGCAGAGGGTGGTGGGGAGCTGATAAATAAGTCTGCCGATGCCGAGGTTTTCGTAGCCGATAATATTCTTTTCGGTTTCAAATACCTTGCCGACCTCAATAGCGACCTGCGCCTCTTTGTATGCGCCCGCAAGGTCCTTGATGGTCTCAACGATGGTGGAGATACCGATGGTTACCTTGGTGTAGAACTCGGTGTTGAGAGTATCCGCGATCTTCTGCGCGATCTTTTCCATATCGCGCGATTCGGTGCCGGGCTTTACGTCCTTGACGAGAACGATGTCGCGCTCGCCGACGCTGATGATATACTCATGCGCCTTGTCGGGGAACATATTCTGAAGCATCTCGAAGGGGAGCATATCCGCCTTGCCGAGGAATTTGATGAGGAATACCACGCGGTGCTCATCGGTGTTGAAGTGAAGCTCCTTCGCCTTGATATAAATATCGCTCGGAAGAATATTATCAAGGATGATATTTTTGATAAAGGAGCGTTTATCGTACTTTTCATCATAAAGGTTTTTGATGTTGGAAAGAGAAACGGCGAGCATCTTTGAGAGCACGTCCGCCATCTTATCTTCACCTTCAACAAAAACGAGATACTCGTTTTTCACGCCATAGCCGATAGGACGGTATGTATATCCGCCCTTGCAATATGACTCAAGAGAGGAAACATATATCATACTATCGCGCGCTGCGGCTCTCGACTCGCCGATCCTTACAAGCTCGGAGCAAGAAATAATAATGCCGTTTTCGTCAATTACGCCAATAACGCGATCAACGGTATCCTTCATCTGGTGAATTACGCCTTGAAACAGTCTGTTAGACATCCTAAAAAATCCAATCCTTTCTGCAAAAGGGTCATTTCCTTTTGTTTGGGTAGTAATTTTGTATATACTGTACTATATTTTACTATAATTTTTGTTAAATTTCAATAGGTTTTTGAATATTATTTCTAATTTTGGGACTCTTTTTTTGTAAATATTTCATAAACAAGAAAAATAGAGCCGAAAAAAGTGCACAAAAGCCTTATCTTAGCTCAAATTCGGAGGAAAGGCAGGCAAGAACAAATGCCGCTGCGCTCTCGGTCCGCAGTATTCTTCTGCCGAGTCCGAGAAGCGAAAGCCCCGCCGCCTCTGCCCTTTCAGCCTCATCGGGAGAGAAGCCTCCCTCGGGTCCGACAACGATGGCAACGCTTTTCGGCGGCTCTGCGCGAAGGCTTTCAAGCGTTGCGCCGAGCATACGCTCACCTTCCTTTTCGTAGCAAAATATCGCAAGGTCGCATTTTGCCGCTTCTGCGAGCATATCACCGAAAGACATGGGCTCGGTTACATCGGGCACTATTCCTCTGCCGCACTGCTTAGCTGCCTCCGCAGCTATACGGCGGCGGCGCTGGGATTTCGAGCCTTCCTTTTCGCCCTTCATACGCACGATACAGCGCGAGGATTCAAAGGGAACTATAGCTGACGCGCCGAACTCGACGGATTTCTGAATTGCAACGTCAAGGCGCTCGCCCTTGACAAGCGCCTGATAAACCGTCGCCTTATAGGGAGGCTCGGCGGGGCATGGCTTTGCCTCTTCTATATCACAGTCAACGCGATCGTCGCGGATCTTTGTGAGGGTACAATCATAATCTCTTCCCTCTCCGTCGCAAACAGTCAGACTGTCGCCGACAGCCATACGAAGCGAACGCGCAATATGAAACGCATCCTCTCCGAGAATGGAGATAATGCGCTCTTCTTCATTTATATTCTCTTTTGACACAAAAAAACGGGGCATAAAAAAGTCCTCCCGAAAAAAATTACATAATATTATATAATATTCAAAAAATAATGTCAATTACGATATTGTGAATTTTACACAAAAAAGCAGAAAAATGAGCTCCGACGGTGCTTTTTCGCCGTCGGAGCTTGAAATTTATAAAATACTGTCGAGGAACTGCTTGGTTCTGGGGTTCTGCGGGTTCGAGAAGATCTCGTCGGGAGTTCCCTCCTCCGCGATCTTGCCGTCGCACATAAAGATGACTCGGTCGGCAACCTCGCGGGCAAAGCCCATTTCGTGAGTTACGACAACCATCGTCATTCCCTCGTCCGCAAGCTGCTTCATAAGCTCAAGAACTTCGCCGACCATCTCGGGGTCGAGAGCGGAGGTGGGCTCGTCGAAGAGCATGACCTTCGGGTTCATCGCAAGCGCGCGAACGATCGCAACACGCTGCTTCTGACCGCCCGAAAGACGCGAAGGATATTCGTTTGCCTTATCTTCAAGTCCGATCCTTGCAAGAAGCTCCATTGCCGTCTTCTCTGCCTCCTCCTTGGTCTTTAGCTTGAGTTCAAGAGGAGCGAGAGTGAGGTTCTGAAGAACCGTCATATTGTTAAAAAGGTTGAAGTGCTGGAATACCATTCCCATATTTCTGCGCGCAAGGTTGATGTCGATGCGGGAGTTCTTATTGATCTCCGCAAGAGCCTTGCTGTATTCGCTGCCTTCAAATCTTTTGAGAAGATCTTCTTCTTTGATCTTTGCAATGATCTCCGCCTCAAGCTCCGATTCGCTCTTTTCGGGAGAGGTTGCCTTGGCTTTCTTCATCAACGAAGCAAAAGTTTTTGATTTTTTGATAACATCGATATGAAGGTACGGATCGGGTGCGGTAAGGAGGTCATCCTCCATCCACACCTCACCGTATGTGGGCTCTTCGAGAAGATTCATACAACGCAAAAGAGTGCTCTTGCCGCTTCCCGAGGGACCGATTATAACAACACGCTCGCCACTCTTGATGTCGCAGGATACAGCGTTCAGAACGCGCAGCTTGCCAAAATCCTTGTAAATATTCTTAACGCTTATCACCGGCTCTCAACCTCTTTTCTATCAATTTGATTCCAAAGGTAAGCAGATACACGATCGCGAGATAAAAGAGCGCGACCACGGTCATAGGCACGATGTAGCTTGCCATATTGTTTCCGCTACCGATGATCTTTGCAGCCATTGTAAGGTCATACATACCTATCATGCTGACGATCGAAGTTTCCTTGATAAGAGCGATAAGCTCGTTACCGATTGCGGGAATAACGTTCTTTATAGCCTGGGGAATAACGATCTTCGCCATTGTGGTAGCACCGGTAAGTCCGAGTGCTCTGCCCGCCTCGGTCTGGCCAATGTCGACCGAAAGAATTCCCGCGCGGATATTCTCGGCAACGTAGGCGCCCGAGTTTACACCGAAAGCTATCGTTGCTGTAATAACAAGTGGAAATCCGCGAATTGCGAAAATTACGTACGCCATAATAAAGAGCTGAAGGGCCATGGGCGTGCCGCGGATGATCGTTATATAGAGCTTGCAGAGTAATTTGGGAATACGCATATACCAGCTGTTTTTCGACATTCCGACAAGAGCAACCATTACTCCGAGGACAAGTCCGAGCAATGCCGCAAGGACGGAGATGGATAAAGTCAGCTTAAGACCTTCCCATATACTGTCCATATACTTTTCGGTTGAGAACAGCTCAAATATCTTAACAAAAAAATTCATAATTCAAATTCTCGTTCTTACGCGAAAAAGAACGATGCCGAGGCATTGTTCTTTTTCGCGCTTATTTATTCGTTTTTATCAGTTTTCAAAACCCATATGCTGCATAACGAGCTTTTCAACCTCGCCGCTCTTCATCATCTCATCGAGAACTGCATTGATGGCGTTGAGAAGCTCGGTGTTGCCCTTGGTTACGCAGATAGCGTACTGCTCTTCAACGGGAGCGTCCTCTGCATCGGTAGCGCCCGAGTAGAAGAGGGGAACGCACTTATACTGGCTGTTCTTGGATACGATGAACTGTGCGGGGAGCTCGTCGATGATAACGGCGTCGATCATATTTGCGCCGATAGCGTCTGCTGCGAGCTGTGCGTTGTCGTATGTCTTGAGCTCGGTATTGGTTCCGTAGAGAACGCCGTCGTAGCCGTAATCGTTGTCTGCCTTAGCGTTGATCTCACCGTCGGTGTAGATCCAACCGGTGGTATCGGTCTGAGTGCCGAGCTTCTTGCCTGCAAGAGCTTCCCAAACGATGTATTCGCCGTCAGCGCCGGTCTTGGTAGCGATGGTGGCATCGTCAGCCTTGAAGATTACGTACTGAACGGAGGTGTAGTAAGGAATGGAGAAGTCAACCTTTTCCTTTCTTGCGTCGGTGATGGTGATACCTGCCGCGCCCGCATCGCAAACAACGCCGTCCTTGACGTTATCGATGATTGCGGAGAACTCTACGTTTACGAACTCGATCTTCTTGCCGAGCTTTTCGCCGACCTTGTTCATGATCTCGACGTCAACGCCGACGATCTCGGTGCCTTCATAGTACTCAAAGGGAGCAAAGAAAGCGTTGGTGTGAACGATGATCTTCTCTTCCTTTGCGCAGGAAGCAAAGCCGAATGTTGCACAGCAGAGCATAAGAACTGCCAGTGCGAGAGAAATAATCTTTTTCATAATAATAATTCCTTTCAAAAATTTGTTAAAGATTATGCTTGCATATTATACTGCATATTTATGCATTTGTCAAGCCTTTTTTCAAATTTGGTTGAAACTTTTCGCAATGCTTTTGAATATTTATTCCATCATTCGGCAAAACACGCGCGAAGCCGACGGCTTCGCGCGTGAATATCAGATATTAAGCGATGCTTTGAGGAATTTGCCCGTATAGGAGCGTTCGCACTTGGCGACCTCCTCGGGGGTTCCGGTGGCAACGATCGTGCCTCCTCCGTCGCCGCCCTCGGGACCGAGATCGATGATGTGATCGGCGCATTTGATGACCTCGGGGTTGTGCTCGATGACGAGAACTGTGTTGCCCGCGTCAACAAGGCGCGAGAGTACGCCGAGAAGCCGCGAAACGTCATCGGTGTGCAGACCCGTGGTAGGTTCGTCGAGGATATACATAGTCTTGCCCGTGCCGCGTCTTGCAAGCTCGGTGGCAAGCTTAACTCTCTGTGCTTCTCCTCCCGAGATGGTTGTGGATGACTGACCGATCTTGATATAACCGAGTCCGACGTCGCAGAGCGTCTGCAGATACTTGCGGATCTTCGGAATGCTGTCGAAGAAGACAAGTCCTTCCTCGGCGGTCATCTCGAGGACTTCGTAAATATTCTTTCCTTTATATTTAACCTCGAGCGTGTCGCGGTTGTATTTGTGTCCCTTGCAGACGTCGCAGGTGACGTAAACGTCGGGAAGGAAATGCATCTCAATGCATCTTACGCCGTCGCCGCCGCAAGCCTCGCATCGTCCGCCCTTGACGTTGAATGAGAATCTTCCGGGACCGTAGCCGCGGGCGATAGCGTCCTGCGTCTTGGCAAAGAGCGAGCGAATCTCGTTGAAGAGGCCGGTATAAGTAGCGGGATTGGATCGGGGTGTGCGTCCGATGGGGCTTTGGTCAATGTCGATGACTTTATCAAGATGCTCGATGCCTTCGACCGATACGTGCTTGCCCGCCTTTCTGCGCGCGCCGTTGAGCTTGGTCAGAAGCACGGGATTGATGACGCCGTTCACGAGCGAAGATTTACCCGATCCCGAAACTCCGGTCACGCAAACGAAGCAACCGAGGGGAATATCTACATCGACCTTTTTAAGGTTATTGACCTCCGCACCGCGAACCTTGAGGAAATTGCCGTTTCCGGGGCGGCGGGTTTCGGGCACGGGGATCATCTTTCTGCCCGAAAGATATGCGCCCGTAAGCGAATCCTCGTTCTTCATAACCTCTTCGGGAGTGCCTGCGGCGACAACTTGTCCGCCGTGTACGCCCGCACCGGGTCCGATGTCAACGAGGAAATCGGCGCGGCGCATCATCTCCTCGTCGTGCTCGACGACGATAACGGTGTTGCCGAGGTCGCGCAGACGGCAGAGGGTATTGATGAGTCTTTCGCTGTCGCGTTGATGCAGACCGATGCTCGGCTCGTCGAGGACATAAAGTACACCGACGAGGGATGAACCGATCTGGGTCGCAAGTCTTATTCTCTGCGCTTCTCCGCCCGAGAGAGTGCCCGCGCGGCGGGAAAGAGTCAGATAATCAAGTCCGACGCTCTCAAGGAAGTTGAGTCGCGCGCGGATCTCTTTGAGGACTTCTTTTACTATCTTTTCCTCGCTCGGAGTGAGTTTCAGCGTATCACTAGAGATAACTTTCAGTGCATTCGAGACCGAAAGATCGCAGAATTCGTCGATAGCAAGTCCGCCGACGGTTACGGCAAGTGCCATTTCGTTAAGTCTTCTTCCACCGCATTTCTGGCAGGGGACTTCTTCGATGAATTCCTCGTAATATGCTTCTGCGCCGCCATATTGCATTCTCTGCTCGATGATCGGGATGATTCCGTCGAATTTTGCATCGCGGAGGTGTGCCTCCTTGCCGAAATAGCGGGTAACGTGGAATTTCTCGTTGCCTGTGCCGTAAAGGAGGATATTCATCTGATCCTCGGTGTATTCCGAGAGAGGTGTGTTGAGGTCAAATCCGTACTTCTCTGCCACGGCGAGAACGAGCGGGCCGTTCCAGCTTTCCTCAACGAGGGTCTTGAAGCCGTTGACCTGAATTGCGCCCTCGGCAAGCGAGAGTGAAAGATCCGGGATGATCTTTTCGGGCGAGACCCGACGGGTCACACCGAGACCTGCGCAAGCGGGACACGCGCCCTGCGGATTGTTGAAAGAGAACATTCGCGGCTCGAGGTCGCCGAAGGAGATTCCGTGCTCCTCGCAGGCGTAGGCTTGCGAGAATTCAAGCTCCTGCGGCTCGCCCTCTCGGGGAACGGTGACGATGAGAAGTCTGCCCTCGGCAAGCGAGAGTGCTGTCTCAACCGAGTCCGCAAGACGTGAACGGATGCCCTCTCGCATAACGAGTCGGTCAACGACAACTTCAATCGAGTGGCGGATATTCTTATCAAGCTTGATCTCCTCGTCGAGGTCGTAAAGGCTGCCGTCGATGCGTACACGTGTGTAGCCCGAGCGTTTTGCATCGGTCAGCACTTTTTCGTGCATACCCTTCTTTGCGCGGACGACGGGGGAAAGTACCATAAATCTCTCACCGTCGGGGAGAGTTTCTATTTTTTCAATTATCTGATCGACCGATTGACGGCGTATCTCCTTGCCGCAGACAGGACAATGGGGAATTCCGATCCGCGCGTAGAGCAGACGAAGGTAGTCATATATTTCGGTGACCGTACCGACCGTCGAACGCGGATTTTTGGACGTTGTTTTCTGGTCGATGGATATTGCGGGCGAGAGTCCTTCGATCATATCGACGTCGGGTTTGTCGAGCTGACCGAGGAACTGGCGCGCGTAGGACGAGAGCGACTCGACGAAGCGTCGGTGGCCCTCGGCGTATATTGTATCGAATGCAAGAGAGGATTTACCCGATCCCGAAAGCCCCGTCAGCACCACGAGTTTATCGCGCGGGATGGTGACATCAACGTTTTTCAGATTGTGTACTCTTGCGCCTTTGATTATTAAGTTTTGTGACATTGTTATTTCCTTATAATTTATTTTCCGCCATCCTCACGCAAGGCACGTATCTTGTCGCGGAGGTAGGCGGCGAGTTCGAAGTCGAGGCGGCGGGCGGCGTCCTTCATTTCGGCGGTCAGCTTTTCGATCATAGCCTCGCGGTCGCGCTTCGACAGCTTCTTTTCGGGCTGCTTCTTTTGCTTTTCGTCTCTGCCGCCGGGAAGTGCGATCTCGATGAGGTCGCCGACCTTCTTTTCGACCGAACGTGGCGTGATACCGTTGGCTTCGTTATATTCCTGCTGTACCTTGCGGCGGCGGTTGGTCTCGCCTATCGCGCGGCGCATTGAGCCCGTGACGCTGTCGGCGTACATTATGACCTTGCCGTTGACGTTACGCGCGGCTCGTCCGACGGTCTGGATGAGGGAGGTTTCGGAACGCAGGAAGCCTTCCTTATCGGCATCAAGGATGGCAACGAGCGAGACTTCGGGGATGTCAAGGCCTTCGCGGAGAAGGTTGATTCCGACGAGGACGTCAAAGTTTCCGAGACGGAGGTCGCGGATGATCTCGGTTCGCTCCATCGTTTCAATATTATAATGAAGATAACGCACGCGGACGCCGTTGTCGGCGAGATAGTCGGTGAGGTCTTCAGCCATTTTGCGGGTGAGAGTTGTGACAAGGCTTCTCTCGTTCCTTGCGGCGCGCGCTTTGACCTCGCCGAGGAGGTCGTCGACCTGGTGCTCGATCGGTCTGATCTCAATTTCGGGATCGACAAGTCCCGTCGGGCGAATGAGCTGCTCGCTGATCCGCTCGGAGTGCTCGCGTTCGTAATCGCCGGGGGTCGCGCTGACGAAAACGGCTTGATTGATCTTTTCCTCGAATTCCTCGAAATAAAGCGGGCGGTTGTCATAAGCGGAGGGCAGACGGAAGCCGAAATCGACGAGATTGCGCTTTCTTGCTGTATCGCCGCCGCTCATGCCGCGAACCTGCGGGAGAGTCACGTGCGACTCGTCGACGAAGAGAAGGAAGTCCTTTGGAAAGTAATCAAGCAAAGTATACGGAGTCGAGCCGGGGTCTCTGCCCGCAAGGACGCGGGAATAGTTCTCAACGCCCGAGCAAAAGCCGATCTCGCGGAGCATCTCGAGGTCATATTTGGTGCGCTCGGTTATGCGCTGTGCCTCGAGGTATTTATGATTCGATTCAAAGAATTCCGCGCGCTCCTTCATCTCGCGCTCGATCTCGGCAAGTGCCTTTTCGCGCTTGTCGTCCGATACGGCATAGTGCGTTGCGGGGTAGATGGCGGCGTAGGAAAGACGGCGGACGAGCTCACCCGTTACAACGTTGATCTCGGAAACACGCTCGACGATGTCGCCGAAAAATTCGACGCGCAGAGCCTTGTCGCTTCCCGATGCGGGGATGACCTCGACTGTATCGCCTCGGACGCGGTAGCTGTCACGGACGGGAGACATATCGTTTCTGGTGTAGCTGATAGCGGTCAGGCGCTTAATGAAATCGTTTCTGTCCATCTCCATATCGGGGCGGACGGCAAGAACGAGCTCGGAATACTCGGCAGGGTCACCGAGGGAGTAGATGCAGGAAACGCTGGCGACAATGATGACGTCGCGGCGCTCAAAGAGAGCAGACGTCGCGCTGTGGCGGAGACGGTCGATCTCGTCGTTTACGAGAGCATCCTTTTCAATATACATATCCTTGCCGGGGATATAAGCCTCGGGCTGATAATAATCATAATACGAAACAAAATATTCGACGGCGTTTTCGGGGAAGAATTGGCGGAACTCGGTGCAAAGCTGTGCCGCGAGGGTCTTGTTGTGTGCCAGAACGAGCGTGGGGCGGTTCATTTTTGCGATGACATTCGCCATCGTGAAAGTCTTACCCGAACCGGTAACGCCGAGCAGAGTCTGCATCTGCTCGCCTTTTTTGAGTCCTTCAACTATGCTGTCAATAGCCGCCGGCTGGTCGCCCGTTGGCGCAAAATCGCTGTGGAGTTTGAATACTCCCTCGAGCTTTCTGCTCATTTCTTCACTTCCCTTCGGATAAAAGTCGTTAATACATATATTATATCAAAAAAGATTTTTAATGTAAATGGATTTGAGCAAAAAAGTGCCCGAAAATTTTTGTCATTTTCGGGCATATTTTATTGGTAGATGTCAACAATCGGTGGGGATCTTCTTCGCTATGGATGCATTCTTGTATGCTTTTTCCGCCGTGACTTCGCGGATTATCTTGATAAAATCGGGGAGCTTGACTTCTTCGTCCTCACTATCTATCTCAACCTCGGCAATGGCGCGGTCGCTCCAGAAAGGATAAATATCGACCTCGACAATTCTGCCGTTATGGGGCACGCAATAGCGTGTTTTATATACCGTCATTCGCTCGGGATCGGCGAGCTTCAGAAGTTCTTTGTATTCATCGGCAGAGACTTCGCGCTCGTTTTCGATGCATTTGAGGTCGGTAACGCGCTTTTTCTCGGTGAAAATATACTTCGTCACGCCATCCGACGTGCGGGCGCGGACACGGGATGTGAATCCGTCATCAGTTTTGAGATAAGTCTGCGCGATCTCGCTTTTTGGATATTTTTCGAGCGTATCCAAATCGGGATATTCTATCAAATATTTTCTTTCAATTTCAAAAGCCATTTTTCATTCTCCTTTTGCATCCTTAATTATATCACGCAAAAAGTAACGCCGTCAAGTCTTTTCGACAAAAAGGCGGTAAAAAAGCGACAGGGTGAAAACAAAAAGGCTGAGCGACGTGCCGTAGCGTAAGAGAAGGTAGACAGAAAACATCCAAAGGATCACTATACTCAAAAAGGTAGTCACCGAAAGAATTCTCGCAGATATTCGCGGGCCGAGCATCGACGTCAACACGACGGAAAGCATTCTGCCGCCGTCAAAGCCCTCGGCGGGGATGAGATTGAGAAGGCCGAGCATTACCGAAACCGACACGAACCACTCGCCGCATTCGCTGTAATATCCGCGATGCTCGGAAAAAATGACTACTGCAAGTGCGGAAAGAAAATTCAGCGCGGGACCTGCGGCGCAAAGAAGGAATTCCTTTGGATATGAGATGAGTGATCCGCGCACACGGAGTGAGGCGCCGAAAAGTCCGACATCAAGTGATCGAAGTGGTATGCCGAGAAGCACCGCCGCCATCAGATGTCCGCACTCGTGAATGATCGCGCCGCCAAGAGATGGAAACACCACTCCCACGGGTTGAAAGACGAGCATTATGCAAAATATGAGCGCGGGGAGAATGCCTATTCGAAGTATCCTTTCGGATCTTGCCTCATTTTTCATTTTTTACTCCTTTTTTCGGCAAAAAATCTTGTCTTTAATTTGGATTTATGATAAAATATATAAGATAAACTCAAAGGAGTATGACAAATGGATCAATCAAAAATCAAATGGATATTCTTTGATATGGGTCACACTTTGCTTGACGAGGACGGCGTTCACATCGCGCGACTTGAGGAACTGACCGAAGAGCTTGCGGAGATGGGAAAGACCTGTCCGCCGGTTGAGGAAATGCTGGCAGAAATGATCGATTTCGGCACCGCCGGTGCGCGAAGCCCATTCGGCGAAGTCTCAAAGAAATACGGCACAAAAAAGAAATATCCTTATACCCCCGCGCTTGAAACACCCTTCCCCGAAACAGAGGAATGTCTGCGCAGACTTTCGGAACGCTTCAAGCTCGGCATAATCGCAAATCAGCGCGGCGGCTCGGCGCACAGATTGCAGTCGCACGGGCTGATGAAATATTTCGACATCGTTTATTCAAGTGAGGAAATGGGACGTTCAAAGCCCGCTCCGAGCATCTTCCTTTCGGCTCTTGAAGCCGTCGGCTGCGCGCCCGAGGAAGCTTGTATGGTCGGAGACCGCATCGACAACGACATCCGCCCCGCGAAAAAGCTCGGTATGATGACGATCAGACTCCGTCAGGGCTTCTTCCGCAACCGTGCGCCCGAAAGTGAATTCGATATTCCCGATGCCGATATTGAATCGATAGGCGATCTCCCCCGTGTATTCGGACTATAAAATCAAGAAATCACAAAAAAATCTCAAAAATATTTCAAATTCCTATTGACAATCACTTGACCGTGTGATATAATAAATCCAGAAGATAAAATATTCGGAAAGGAGTGCTTAAAAATGAACCTTCAAATTAATGAAGAACTTATCCCCGGTACGATACTCAACCGTAAAGACATGGGGGACGTTACGGGTCTTGAATTTCTTAACAAGATCTTTTACATTTCGGACGGCGTAATGCTGACGCAGATCCGCGAGATCTCGGGCATCGACGGCTCCACCCTTCAGAACTGGACAAAAAGAGGATGGGTCGCGAACGCAAGGCTGAAACGCTATAACATCGACCAGGTGGCGCATATTCTTATTATAAATATGCTTCGCTCCTGTATGCAGCTTGACAAGATCGCTTTTCTTGTTTCCTACATCAACGGACGCGTTTACGACGAATCCGACGACATCATCCGCGATTCGCAGCTTTACGACTACATCTGCCGTATCCTCGACAAGCTGATGAACGCCGGCGAGATCTCACCCGACAGTGCCACTCTCAAGGAAACTATCGAAAAGATCACATCGGGATATGAAGAAAAGGTGACCGGTGCACGCAGACGCCTTAACACCGCCCTCGAGATCATCATCATCGCATACTACGCATCGATCATCAAGTCGCATTCGGATGATATGGTCGACAGACTTATGCTAAGCTGACCGACTTTGCATTTTCACACGGAAAGGAAGATAACTTATGATTAATTGGTGGAATGAACTTCTGCTTATTCAGCAGATATTTGCTCTTATTGCTCTGCCCTCGACCCTTCTTATCGTTATTCAGACCGTACTTATGCTTATCGGCATAGGCGGCGACGGCGGTGCGGATGCGGACGTTGACATTGACGACGACATAGAAGTTCCCGACGACGGTCTTGCAATTTTCAGCGTAAGAGGCGTGACCTCTATGCTCTGTATCACCGGTTGGGTTGCAGTTGCACTTCTCGAAACCTCCCTTCCCCAGGGTATTTCGATCGCCATCGCCATTGCTTGCGGCGTTGCAACTCTCATCGGTATGGCATACCTTATGCGTGCAGTCTACAGATTGCAGTCAAGCGGCAACATCGACATTGAAAACTGTGTCGGCAAGATCGGCGAGGTCTATATCCCCATTCCCTCAACCGGCAACGGCTCGGGTAAGATAAACCTCACCGTTCAGGAAAAATTCAGCGAATTTACCGCTATCACAACTTCCGGTGAACAGCTCAAAACGGGTGCATTCGTAAGAGTTGTCGCCGTCAGCCCCTCAGGCGTGCTCGTTGTCGAGCCTATCGACAAAAAAGAATGATCTTATAATTATTAAGAAAAGGACTCCACATGGATTACAATCGCAACAAAAAATATTTTTCTCAGCATCTCAGTACGCTTCCTATCATCATTTCTGCGGCTTGCTTCGGTCTTGGCTTTCTGATGGTAGTAATTCTCGCAAACACCCGCGGAATACCGGGCTATATTATGACCCCAGCCGGTCTTACTCTTATCGCTATCGGTGCCACAATCTTCGTCGTCCGCTCCGCAAGAAAGATCCCCGATGCGGAGATCAGCGAGCAGGCAAAAAAGCTTTACACAACTTTCCAGGAAGATTTCAACCAAACGTTTATCCCGCAGGATATTCGCACCATTCGTTACGAGATGACAAACCACATCGCCCGCCCCAAGCTTGAGCCCGTAACGTTTGCTACTTATTGCTTCGAGGGTGAAGAAGTCCTTGCCAAGAAGGGCAACGACGGTAAGTGCCGCTCCTCACTCTATTCGATGTCGGGATTCATTCTCAAGCCCGATTCGATCTGCGTTGCAGAGCGCGAGATCTCCTTCATTTCGGACAACGATCCCATCCCCGGTGACTTCAGAGAGATCAAGTATCTCGATCTCGGCTCCGCTTCTCTCGAAAAAGTACCCGAAAAGAAGGGCTACGAGGGATTTGCAAAATACCGTCACCTCACACTCAAAGATAACGACGACAGCGTCGTTATCGACTTCCCCATCATCGCGGATGCTGCCGCTGACGATTACGTCAAGGACATCAACCTCCGCATCACACGCGCAAAGGAAAAAGCGGCTGAATAAAGCCATATTTATCACGCATAATATTAAATAATAAAGAAATAGAAAGGAAAAAATCATGTTCGGATTCAACACTCTTCTCTCCTCCGCCTCCGGCGGCATCTCGGAAGCAGTTCCGATGATCGTTATTGCAGTTGTTGCAATACTCTTCGCATTTGTCGTTCTCATAGCTTCGCGCTATAAGAAATGTCCCTCCGACAAGATCATGGTCATCTACGGTCAGGTAGGCACAAACAAGGACGGCACACAGCGCTCCGCAAAGTGCATCCACGGCGGCGCGGCTTTCGTATGGCCGGTATTCCAGTCTTACGAATATCTCGATCTGACTCCCATGTCGATCCCCGTTGACCTTACAAACGCCCTCTCGCACCAGAACATCCGTGTTGACGTTCCCTCGAGATTTACCGTTGGTATCTCCACCGACGTCGGCGTAATGCAGAACGCGGCTGAGCGTCTTCTCGGCCTCAAGCTCGTTGAGATCCAGGAGCTTGCAAAGGATATCATCTTCGGTCAGCTCCGTCTTGTTATCGCAACGATGGACATCGAGGAGATCAACACCGACCGTGACAAGTACCTTGAAGCGGTTTCGGGCAACGTGGAAACCGAGCTTAAGAAGATCGGTCTCCGACTCATCAACGTTAACGTAACCGATATCAGCGACGAAAGCGGATACATTGCCGCTCTCGGTAAAGAAGCAGCCGCAAAGGCTATCAACGACGCAAAGATCTCTGTTGCTCAGGCTGACAGAAACGGTGCGATCGGTTCCGCTACCGCTGAAAAGGATCAGCGTATCAGCGTTTCCCGCTCCAACTCCGAGGCTATCGCGGGTGAAAACGAAGCAAAGGTCAAGATTGCGGACTCCGAGGCTACCCGTCGTGAGCACGAGGCAGAAGCAAACAAGCGTGCAGTTGCAGCAGAAAACATTCAGGCAGCACGTGCGCTCGAGGAATCCTACGTAGCACAGCAGAAGGCAGAGGAAGCCCGTGCGCTCCTTGAGAAAGCAAAGCTTGAGGCTGACGTCCTCGTCAAGGCTGAGATCGCAAAGCGCGAGCTCGAGCTCCAGGCAGAGGCAGAGGCTGAACAGATGCGCCGCCGCGCACGCGGTGAAGCAGACTCCATCCGCATGAAGATGGAGGCAGAGGCTGCCGGTGCACGCGAGATCCTTATCAAGCAGGCAGAGGGTCTTACCTCCATCGTTGCTGCAGCAGGCGGAGACGCAAACGCTGCTATCAGACTTATGGTTACCGACAAGCTCGAGGAGCTCACCAAGATCCAGGTCGGCGCTATCTCGAACCTCAAGATCGACAAGGTCACCGTTTGGGACAACGGCCAGGGCGGCGCGGACGGCAAGTCCTCCACCGCAGGCTTCGTTTCCGGACTTTACAAGTCCGTTCCTCCCCTCACCGAGCTTTTCGACATGGCAGGTATGCAGCTTCCCGAGTACCTCGGAAAGCCGAAGGCAGAGACTGCAGAGCAGGTTGATGCGGAGTAAGATCTAATCGAATAGCTGCACAAGGCTTGCCTCATTACGGGGCAAGCCTATTTTTCAACCGTAGTTAGTAAAAGAACTTGAACAACTATTGAGCGAATAGTATTATATTTTCCAAAAATTTCACAAACCAATTTTGCATATTGTATTGCAATTTGCGATACAATATGGTATACTAATAGCAGAAAGGTGGTGCATACTATGGCAACAAAAACCGCAAATGTGACCGCGCGTGTTCAACCCGAGATCAAAGAACAGGCTGAAGAGGTACTTGCACAGCTTGGTATCCCGGTATCGGTACTGATAGATTCGCTCTATCGACAGATCATTATGACAAACAGTATTCCGTATTCCTTTGCACTTCCAACTTTGCAAACAAGGGATACTATGACCGACGCTCAGTTTAACACAATGATGGCGAAAGGATTAGAACAAGCCAAAGCGGGACAAGGTTTTGATATCGACGATGCTTTTGCCGAGATCAATAAAAGTATCTGATAATGACTTACACAGTAAAGCTGACAAACAACGCGCTCGATTAATTAAAAATATATGCCAAAAGAATAAATTCTTCAGAGATCGCTCGCCGGCGGTCTCTTTTTGTTATTATCGTCATTTAACAGCATAATCGGCAATAAATCATTATTTTTCGCCCTTATTTGAAAGATATTTGAAAAAACTATTGCAATTTATCGGATTTTTTGATACAATATACTTGGAAACTGCGGTACGTAGGTACACTCGGCTTTTTTTGCCCGTCCAACCATAATTGTTGGACGGATTTTGCGCTTTTTTCCGATGTGTGACATAGACCCGTTCCGGAATTTTTTATATAAAGGATTTTACGGAATGAACAACGAAAAGCTTATAGAGCTGCGCGGAGTTTCGAAGTCTTACGACGGTGAGACCGTTCTTTGCTCTATCGATCTCGACATTCATGAGCACGAGTTCATCACTCTGCTCGGCCCCTCGGGTTGCGGCAAGACCACGACCCTTCGTATCATCGGCGGCTTCGTCACTCCCGACGAGGGAAAGGCTTACTTTGACGGTAAGCTCATAAACGAAATTCCGCCCCACAAGCGTCCCGTTAACACGGTCTTCCAGCGGTACGCTCTCTTTCCCCATCTGAACGTATTTGAAAATATCGCATTCGGCTTGCGCATTAAAAAAGTACCCGAGGAGCAGATCCGCGAGCAGGTCAAGGAAATGCTTGCAATGGTCAACCTCAAGGGCTTTGAGCGCCGCCGCGTTGACAGCCTTTCGGGCGGTCAGCAGCAGCGTGTTGCCATTGCACGCGCGCTTATAAATAAGCCGAAGATCCTGCTTCTCGACGAGCCTCTCGGCGCGCTTGACCTCAAGCTCCGCAAGGATATGCAGGTCGAGCTGAAGCGTATGCAAAGACAGACGGGCATCACCTTCATCTTCGTCACCCACGACCAGGAGGAAGCCCTCTCGATGTCCGATACCATCGTCGTTATGGCGGACGGTAAGATCCAGCAGATCGGCACCCCCGAAAAGATATATAACGAGCCCGAAAACGCTTTCGTTGCCGACTTTATCGGCGAATCGAACATCCTTGACGGCGTTATGCTCGAGGACTATAAGGTAAAATTTTCGGGTCACACATTTGTCTGTGTTGACAAGGATTTCGCGCCCAAGGAAAAGGTCGATATCGTTGTCCGTCCCGAGGACGTTGACGTTGTTGCGGTGGATAAAGGTATGCTCACGGGCACCGTTTCCTCCGTCACCTTCAAGGGCGATTATTACGAGATCATCGTTGACGTCGGCGGCTTCAAGTGGATGCTTGAAACATCCGACTACGTTGCTCCCGATGCCGTCATCGGTCTCGATATCGAACCCGAAGCTATCCATGTTATGAAGAAATCCGAGTATTCGGGTAAATTCGGAGACTATTCCTCTTTCAGCGACGAGCTTGAACACCTCGCCGACCCCGAGGAGGAAGAGGAATGAAAAAGGGCTCTCTCTTTCAGAGACTTGCCGCCGCGCCACACATTGTCTGGGCTGTAATGTTCATCGTTTTTCCGATGATCTTCGTCCTCTTCTTTGCTTTCACCGACGCTGACGGCAATTTCTCCTTCTCAAACATAACCTCGCTTTCGCAGTACGGACACGTTTTCGTGCTCTCGATCGCATTTGCGCTTATTGCGACCGTGGTGTGCCTTATCATCGGATACCCCCTTGCATACTTCATGTCAAAGCAGTCTCCGCGTGCACAAAAAGTGCTGATGGTCCTCGTTATGCTGCCTATGTGGTGCAACCTGCTCATCAGAACTTATGCGCTTATGGCTCTGCTTGACAACGGCGGACTTCTCAATTCGCTTCTTGTCTCTCTCGGGCTTGAAAAGCTTTCGATAGTCGGAACTAATTTCGGCGTTATCCTCGGTATGATCTATGATTTCCTGCCCTACATGGTACTGCCGATCTTCACCGCTATGACCAAGCTCGATCCCAAGTTCATTGAGGCTTCGCAGGACCTTGGATGCACCTCGTGGCAGACGATGACGCGAGTCATTATGCCCCTGACCGCATCGGGCGTTATTTCGGGCATTACAATGGTATTCGTACCTTCGATCAGCACCTTCTACATCTCCCAGAAGCTCGGCGCGGGCAAGATCGACCTTGTCGGTGATACCATCGAGCGACTTTTCCAGAATCCTTCGACCTACAACATCGGCGCGGCAATTTCGCTCGTTATGATGGTTCTTATCATCATTTCCGTAGGCATTATGAACCGCTTCTCCGATGACAAGCAGCCCGGCGATCCCAAAGCCGGCAAGGGAGGAGGTATAATGCCTTGAAATTCCTCCAGAGATCCTATATTTTCTTAGTATTTTTGCTTCTCTACATCCCGATAATCGTGCTTATCGCCTTTTCCTTTAACGAGGCAGGAAGCCTTGCGGAATATTCGGGATTCTCACTCGTCTGGTACGAGGAATTGTTCGCCGACGAGGAGGCGTTGACTTCGCTCCGCAACTCGCTTGTGCTTGCGGTATCCTCGTCGCTCATCGCAACCGTTATCGGTACTTTCGCTTCGCTCGGTCTTCACAGAATGAGATCAAAATGGGTCAAGGGCGCGGTCAATACCGTTACCAACATCCCGATGATGAACCCGGATATCGTCACCGGCGTTTCAATGATGCTTCTCTTCGTTGCCGTTGCGGGTATTCTCAAGGCGAATAACTTTTTCGGCTTCGGCACGATGCTTATCGCTCACGTGACCTTCAACCTGCCCTATGTCATCCTCTCGGTAATGCCGAGATTCAAGGCGCTTGACGTTTCTCTTTCGGAGGCAGCGCAGGATCTTGGTTGCACACCCTCGCAGGCTTTCTTCAAGGTCGAGCTTCCCGAGATCGTCCCCGGAATCGTTTCGGGACTTATGCTCGGCTTTACGATGTCGCTTGACGATTTCGTCATCAGCCATTTTGTAAGCTCGCCCGATTTCCAGACCCTTCCGCTCTACGTTTACAACCAGACGGCTCACAATGTCAAATTCAGTATGTACGCGCTTTCGGCTCTCATAGTCGTTACCATTCTTATCATCCTGCTCGTTGTCAATTTTGCGGGCTCGGTTGGCAAGAAAGGAGGCGCAAAATGAGAAAGATCCGTTTTTCAGCGTTTATCGCTGCAATCCTTATTACTCTTCCTCTTCTCTTCTCGGCTTGCTCCGAGGGCGGCGTTTCGGGGACAAAAACGCTCTACGTTTACAACTGGGGTGAATATATCTCGGACGGCTCGGAGGGTTGCCTTGACTCAAACGCTGCGTTCGAAGAATGGTATTATGAAACATACGGCGAGCGCGTGAAAGTCAATTACTCGACATTCTCAAGCAACGAAAGCCTTTACGCAAAGCTCAGCTCGGGATCGGTCAGCTACGATGTTGTAGTTCCCTCCGATTATATGATCGAGCGTCTTATCGCAGAAGACCTTCTTGCTCCGCTGAACTACGACAATATTCCCGACATCGGTAATATTCTCCCCGAATTCTGGGGAGAAACAAGCGAGCATTCGGCTCACGACCCCGGCAATGTCTACTCGGTGCCCTACCTTTACGGTATGATCGGTATCATCTACAACACCACAATGGTCGATGCGGATGACCCGAGTATTGGAAGCTGGAAGCTGATGTGGGACGAAAAGCACGCAGGCAACATTCTTCAGTTCAACAACTCGCGCGACGCTTTCGGCAGCGCGCAGTACTTCCTCGGTCTTGACGTAAACTCGGACAGCGAAGCCGATTGGCGCCGCGCTCTCGAAAAGCTCAAGGAGCAGAAGACGATCCTGCAGGGGTACGTTATGGACGAGATCTACAACAAGATGGAGAACGGCTCTGCGGGCATCGCGGCATACTACGCGGGTGACTATCTTGCGATGTACGAAAACAATTCCGATCTTGAATTCTTCTACCCCAAGGAAGGAACGAACCTCTACGTTGACGCAATGTGCATTCCAAAATCGAGCAAAAACAAGGAGCTCGCCGAGCGTTACATCAACTTTATGCTCACCGAGGAACCCGCAATAGCCAACGCGGAATACACCTATTATGCTTCCCCCAACCGTCTTGTGGTTGAAAGCGAGGAATACATCGAGTATATGGGCGAAATCAAGGAAGATGCTTATGAAAAGATGTACGCGACGGACGACGTCAAAACCTCGACCTACAAAAATCTCAGCGGCGAAAAACTCATCCTGATCAATCAGCTTTGGGAGGAGCTAAAATCCGACATCGAGATCAGCGCGGGCATCTACGCTATCTGCGGCGTAATCATAGCCGTTCTCATTTCACTCTTTGCTTATTTCGGTATAAGGAATAAGATAAGGAATAGTTATTAATTTAAGCCAAAAAGCCGAGTCGTTTTGACTCGGCTTTGCTATTGAAACGGGAATTTCGCCTGCGGCGAATATCCTTCGGCTTGCCGCTTACGAGCGAGCTCGACGCGCTCTGCGCCGAGGATGCGAACCCATTTTTG
>JAZSOQ010000102.1:0-4804 GCA_045537015.1 Eubacteriales bacterium | reverse complement strand
GATCCGACTTTGCGTTGTTGAGGGTGAGCTTGGCGTTCTTGCAGGCGTTGAGGATGACGTTGTAGCTGAGCACTCCTCCTACACCCGTCCCGAAGAGGTTGAGGATTTCGTAACCCGCACCGGTGTTGACTCCCTCGCGATCTCTATCGGTACCTCCCACGGCGCATATAAGTTCACTCCCGCACAGTGCACAAGAAACGAGAAGGGCATTCTTGTTCCTCCTCCTCTCCGCTTTGACATTCTCGAGGAGATCGGCAAGCGCCTTCCCGAGTTCCCCATCGTTCTTCACGGTGCGTCCTCGGTTCCCCAGGAATACGTTGCAGAGATCAACTCCCTCGGCGGTGAGCTCCCCGATGCAGTAGGCATTCCAGAGGAGCAGCTTCGCCGCGCAGCACAGATGGCTGTTTGTAAGATCAACATCGACTCCGACATCCGTCTTGCAATGACCGCAGGTATCCGCCGCGTGCTCACCTCCAACCCCGCAGCATTCGACCCCAGAGATTACCTCAAGGTCGCTCGCGAGGAAGTCAAGAAGATGGTCAAGCACAAGATCGTCAACGTTCTCGGTTCTTCCAATACTCTTTAATTTCGTTTGCGGAGCAACGTCTTTTTGGCGTTGCTCCGTTTTATTATTTGGTTGCATATTTAGAATAAGCACAATCTCGCTTCGCTCGAATGATGATCTGCTTCCCAGAATGATGATTTGCCTTCGGCAAAATGATAGTTCGCCTTCGGCGAAATGAAGGTGAATTTTCTCGCAAGGCTCGAAAATTTTCTCTTTTATAAAAATAAATTTTGCTTCAGCAAAATTTTACCTTCATTCTGCGAAGCAGATCATCATTCCGCATAGCGGATTATCATTCTCGCGCAGCGAGATCATCATTCGGCGCAGCCGACTATACAATATAATGACAAGGAAAACTATATTATGATCAGATACGGAATCCATACAGGAAAGCAGAACGCAGATCCTACTGCAATGTTCGAGGCTATCAAGAACGCGGGCTTTGACTCGGTTCTCATCAGCCTCAGCGGTACTTTTGACAACGAAAAGCAGGTCGAGATCATCCGACGCGTCGGTCTTGATATCGACAACTGCCACTCGCCCTGGAACGACATCAACCATTTCTGGCGCGACACCCTGAAAGGTCAGGGCGCGTTTGAAATGCTCCGTGACAACCTCATCGAGTGCGGAAAGTTCGATATTCCGCGCGCGGTATGGCATGTTTCATCGGGCAACAACTATCCTCCAATCTCACAGCTCGGCATGGACAGAGTTGCTGCGCTCATCGAGGTCGCCGACAAGGCCAACGTCGATATTTGCCTTGAAAACCAGAGATTTTTCCATTTCATAGATTACATATATGCAAAGCTCGACTGCCCGCGCCTGAAATTCTGCTATGACAGCGGACACGAGGCTTGCTTCTCGCAGACCAAGCTCGCGCTGCCGAAGTACCGTAACCGCCTTGCCGCGCTTCATCTGCACGATAACAGCGGTAAATACAACGCCGACGAGCACCTTCTTCCCGGTCAGGGCACAGGTGTTGACTGGGATTATGTACGCAAGAATCTTGAGGGATACGAGGGAATCATCTCTCTCGAGGTCAAGAGAATTCCCGAAATGAGCCTTGACGAGTTCTACACCGCAGCTCTCGAGGCAGCTAAATTCGTTAAATCGTAAAAATGAAAAGATTCGGATTTTTAATCATTCTCGCCGCACTGCTTATGGCGGCGTCCTGCGGGGAAGAGCAGGGACCTATCGAAACCACCGCTCCCGAAACGTTGGTGGAGGAAACGACCGCTCTCATTCCCGTCGAGCCCGCGACCGTGACCGTGGAAAACCCCGGATGGGGATTTCCCGCGCATTCTCTCGAGGTTGCTGACCCGAATATTCTCTCGGCGGAGCTTGTCAAAAGTTCTTGGAACGTGACTCTGACCTCTCACCACGTCGGCGAGACCGAAATCGCGGTCCTTGACTGCTTCGGACACAAGGCGACCATAAAAGCAAAGGTTTCGGAAAACGGCAATATTTCATACGAAGCTTTTCCTTGCGAAGAGGAATTCATAAGCGCGGCAAAATACGGCATTGTCGGCAGCAAGTCCTCGACAAATCTGCCTGATCAATCCTCAAAATTGCAGTCGCTGATCGACGGCACCGCAAGAAAGGGCGGCGGAACTATCTTCCTCTACCCCGGATTTTACAATATCAAGGTCATCAGTATGCGCGAGGGCGTAACACTGAAGATGTATTCGGGCTTTACAGACGCGCGCGAGGGCTTTACCGAAGATCTCGCGGAAAAGGTGAAGAAGGGCGAGGTCACCGTTCTTATCCTTGCGCGTATCCTGAACACGGATTTCAAGGATTACGGCAGAAACGGCTCCTCGAATTTCACTATCAGCGGCGGCGTGATCGATAACAATCATTCGACTCAGTCCACGCTTTTGTTCGGTCTGAGCAAGGGTATCACGATCGAGAATATGATATTCAAGGATATCAAGAATAACCACGTCATTCAGGTTACGGGTTGTGATGACGTTACCATCCGCAACTGCATCTTTGCGGGATTTGAGTGGGGCGGAACCTTTACCCGCGAGACGATCCAGATCGAGCAGTCGCATCCCGGTGCACACAGCGGCGACCACGCGAACGCCCCCGTTCGTTTCGATTACGGCGAGACTTTCGGATGCAACAACGTCACGATAGATTCCTGCTATTTCGGCCCCTCGGATGAGCTGCCCGGCGCGCATATCGCGATCGGCCACCACGGCACGGCGCACGAGGCGGTCTGCGACGGATTCAAGATCACGAACAATGTCTTTGACCGTCCCACCTACGCGGCGATCAGATTCGCAAGCATCACGAACGTTGAGATCACGGGCAACACCTTCACCGCAACGAAGGATTCGAACAAGTTCTGCGACGAGGCAAATCCCGCCTTCATCATTCTTTATCCGAACAACAGCGACGTAACTCACACAAGTATCGTCGACGGCAGAAAGATCATAAAGGGCTTCGGCTTTGAGCAGGCGGGCACGCACAACGTCAAGATCTCGAACAATGAGTTCTCGATTGAAAAGGGCTCGGATAAGAGGATCATCATGGTCACGGGCACGGGCGTGAATCCCGGCGTGGTCTATAAGGAAAACGTTCTGCGTCAGGATACCTACGACGGCAAGTCCTTTGCGGTCACGGGCTATTTCAAATCGACGAACTACATGGGAAACATTGATTTTTCCGAAAATAAGATCACGTATAGCGGTCAGCCCGCGGTCAAGGACTTTATTTTCCGCTTCCAGGGTGTTTACGGGCTGAATTTTGCGAACAACGAGCTGAATCTCACCTCCTGCAGTTTCGCAAGAACCGATGACGGCGTCAGCGGACTTTCGAAGAATTCGGTTCACGAAAGACCCAAATCCGAGACCTACACCATCCAGTCGCGCGCGTCGAACAAGTACGTTATGCTGACCCACGCGGACGGCACAGAGGCGAAGCTGGTCTTCACCTCGACCGAGGTTCACACTCTCGTCGCGGGTGAAGGCGGACGCATCGAGCTTTCGGGCGACAACAGAGGCAACGTCACCGTCACCGTTATCGCGGAGGATGGCTACGTCTTTGACGGCTGGACGACCGAGAGCGGCGCGTTTACCTCGTCAGGAAACGTCAAGATCACGTCCAAAACCACTTTCACAGCGAATTTCAAGAAGAAATAAAACCTCTTTTTCAAGAAAGGAATTACAACAATGCTTATTTCAACACAGACCGGCGTTGCCGTTGGCAGACTTGGATTTGAACAGGGCGTTCTGATGCTCAAGAACGCGGGCTACGATTGTCTCGACCTCTCGCTTTTCGAGATGATCCGCGATGACAGCGCTTATATTGCCGGCGATTGGAGAAAGACCGTCGAGGAACGCAAGGCTTTCTGCGACGCGAACGGAATCGTATTCAATCAGTCGCACGCGCCCTTCTCGTTTGCCTGGGCTGACGATAATATCCGCGAAAATATCGCACACCCCCGCGTTCTGCAGTCGCTCGAGATCAGCGCAATGATGGGTGTTAAGATCGTCGTCGTTCACCCTCTGCATTGGATGCAATATCTCGGTCACGAGGATGAGATCAACGAGCTCAACATCAAGTATTACAAGTCGCTCGCTCCGATCGCGAAGGATCTCGGAATCAAGATCGCACTTGAAAATATGTGGCAGAGAGAAGTGAAGAGAAAGTGCATCTGCACCGACGTTGCGGGATTTGCAAAGGATCACGCGGCGCTGATCGATGCCATCGACAGCGAATACGTTGTTGCTTGCCTTGATGTCGGCCATTGCTCGCTCGTCGGCGAGGAGGCAGAGGACACCATCCGCATCCTCGGCCACGACAGACTCAAGTCGGTCCACCTCCACGACAACGACTACCAGGGCGACCGCCACACCATCCCCGGACTCGGTCAGATGAACTGGGATAACATCATGAAGGCATTCGACGACATCAAGTACGACGGCGAATTCACCTACGAGGCAGACGCGTTCCTCAAGGGATTCCCCACAGATTATCTCCCCAAGGCTGTCGAATTCATGGTTCAGACCGCGCGCTATCTTGTATCAAAGACGAGTCTTTGATCTTAGTGGACAGTGGTCAGTGGACAGTGAACAGAAAGATGCGGGTTGATGAAAAATCAGCGCATCGGTAAGTCATTTGTGTCAGGGGATAGGTAAGCCAGTAGGAATCGTAGGTAAGCCCTCGTCAAGGTGGAGATTGTAAAGTTTTCTCTTGAGAAAAGTTTACAATACTACCTTGACGAAGCAGCAA
>JAZSOQ010000037.1:0-7694 GCA_045537015.1 Eubacteriales bacterium | reverse complement strand
AAAATCTCCTCATCTGCGGGGCAGAAATCATAGTTCGGAATCTCATCAGGTGTTATCCATTTTATATCGTTGTGTTCCAGCTTTTGCGGAATACCTTCGGCAATGTTTGCATTAAAAAGCGTAAGATGCACCGTTATATCGGGATATTCGTGGACGACCTCTATGAACACATCTCCAACGGAGAGCGTAACGTCAAGCTCTTCTCTGCATTCACGGATGAGTGCCTGTTCTTTTGTCTCACCCGGTTCAACCTTGCCTCCCACAAACTCCCAGAGGAGTCCTCTTGCCTTGTGTGCGGGGCGCTGGCATATCATAAACTTTTGGCCCTGCCAAATGAGGGCGGCAACGACTTCGGTCATATCGGTTTACCTCAATGATATATTTATTTAATTATATCAAAAAAATATATTAATTTCAATAGCGAATCTGCATTTAAGATAATTATTTCGCACCGCGAGGAATATAATTTCAAAAAAGAACGTGAGGTGAGAATATGAAAAGATCGATTTCACTGTGGGAATTCGTCGGTTTCGGCGTTGCGGCGGGCAGTGGTACGCTATTGCATTTTTTATATGACTGGCTTGGAAAGGCGGCGTGGATCGCGCCGTTTTCCGGCGTGAATGAATCTACATGGGAGCACATGAAGTTGCTCTTTTGGCCAATGTTCATCTACGCCATCGTGCAAAGCTTTTTCTTCCGCGATCGCAAGGATTTTTGGTGCGTCAAGCTTCGCGGAACTCTTCTCGGGCTTGCGATGATACCGATCAGCTTTTACACCTATAACGGCGTTATCGGCAAGTCGCCCGATTGGCTGAATATTGCGATCTTCTTCATCTCCGCCGCAGTTGCGTACATTTATGAAACTCGGCTTTTCAACTCCGAAAAAGTGCGTTGCGGATCACCAAAACTCGCATTTGCCGCGCTTTGTGCGATAGGGTTACTGTTTGCGGTTTTTACTTTCAGAACACCCGAGTTCGGAATTTTTCTTGATCCGCTGACGGGGAGTTACGGTATATAAAAAGCGTCCCCGCTCCGATTTGGAGCGAGGACGCTTTTGTATCAAAACAAACCTCTGTTGTATTTGAACTGTGCATACAAGATCAACACAAGTCCGACCAAAATTCCTCCGACCATAAAAAACGCGCTTTGTTCGATTCCGACAAGGGCTTGGACGATTCCCGACGCAATAAGCCCGACACCGACAATAAGCGTTCCGAGACCGACTATAAGGCAATATATCTTTTGATCTTCTTTTTTTACCTTACGCCGATTATACCAATGTATCGAGCCGATATTCCCGAACATATTGAATATGCCGAGCGCGGAAAGTATGATACCCAGCCCGAGCAGTTCGAGTACGTCGCGCAAAGGCTCAATAAATATGAACGCAAGCACGAACAAACCGATCGCGCACCCCAAAGCAAAACCGATGAGAGCTTTCTTCTGTATATCGATGGTCTTGTTTTTTGAAACAAGCATTTCCTCGTCGCTTTTGTTACCGATCAATTCCTCAACAGTAACGCCGAAATAGTCGGCAAGCAGTTTGAGTGATTCATCATTGGGCAGACCGAGTCCATTCTCCCATTTTGCAACGGCGGACCGGCTTATATGTATGTCATCCGCAAGCTTGGCTTGCGAGATGCCTTTTGTACTTCTCAGCTCTTTTATTTTTTCGGAAAACTCCATTGAAACACCTCCGTTTTTGCTGACTATATTTTATCACGTTGATGCAAAAAAATCAATACTTCAGAGTGTTACTTTGAACTGTTTCTTTGTTACTTTCTTCATTTTGTTGTCAATCGGGTTGACCTGACCTCGTTTTTGTGCTATAATAAACTCACAAGCCTCGGCTTGAATTCTTTATCGGAGTGTGCTTTTTGAAAAACACCAAAACATTGGAGATCCGGGAGTGACATACCAAACCTGCGGTTTGGTTAGAGGTTCCCTGCAGCTTCGCAAAACCTCTCATAGGATTGATTCGTCACGATATTATCGGAGGTAAAAAATGAAAAATTTGACGATACGTTTAGAAACAGAAAAGGATTACAGAGCAGTAGAAGAACTCACCCGCGAGGCGTTTTGGAACGTCTACAAGCCGGGCGCGGACGAGCATTATTTTGTTCATACGATGCGAAATCATCCCGATTTCATCCCCGAGCTTGCCTTCGTGCTTGAAAAAGACGGCGAGATCATCGGCAACATCATGTATACCAAGGCGTGGCTTGAGGACGAGAACGGCAATCGAAAGGAGATCCTTTCCTTCGGTCCGCTTTGCGTGGCACCCGAGTATCAAAGGCAGAAGCTCGGCAAGATTCTGATCGAGCATTCCTTTGACGCGGCGCGGAAGATGGGCTACGACGTGAACATCAATTTCGGCAATCCCGGAAATTATGTCAGCCGCGGATTCGTGAGCTGCAAGAAAAAGGATGTCAGCTTCGTCGTTCCGGGCAATTACCCGACTGCACTTCTCGTCTGCGAGCTCGTTCCGGGTGTACTTGACGGCAAAAAGTGGATGTATATCCCATCCACAGCCGCCGATTGCTGCGAGGATACCGCCGTGATCGAAGCCTTCGACGCGACCTTTCCGCCCAAGGAAAAGAAGTGGATGCCGAGTCAAGAGGAATTCTACATCTACAGTCATTCATCGGTTGTAAGATAAACGTAAAAAACGCCGCCGGGGTTTCGAAGGGAACCTCGGCGGTAATATTTTTATTTGATATTCCTCGACCCCAGGACGCAGTCATATATGATCTTTGCCACGACATCGATACCGTCGGCACAATCGTGGTCGAGCCATTCGGAAACAATAGCAAAAATGCCGGTCAGATAGAATTTTATAACGTATTCGCGTTCCTTTTCGGGAATATGGAAGCGTGCAAGGATCGGCTCAAAAATGAATTTGAACATATGCTCGTATACGCTTTTCATATTCAGTATATCAAATTGTTTGATGGCGAGCTTGAAAATGCGGCGGTTTTCCTTGATGAATGTCAGATAAGGATTCAGATACTTATTCGTTATGAATATCAGATCGGGCTTTTCAAATTCGTTCATCCGCCCGATCATTTCCTTTTTATCAACACCGTAATAGGAAAAATGCTTGTCGAGAATATACCTCGTCGTTTCCTTCAAGAGATCCGACATATTTTCGTAATGAAGATAAAAGGTTGAGCGGTTCACGCCCGCAATAGCGCATATCTCCTTGACCGTGATATACTCATACTCTTTCTTTTCAAGAAGTGAGATCAGGGCTTCGTCCATTTTCGCGGCGGTATTGAAATATCTGCTTTCGTTCTTGTTCATAAAAGAAGCCCTCCTTTTGAATTATTTTCCTTCGCTGATCTCTCTTGCGAGCTCTACGATCTCATAAGCATATTTCTTTTTGCCATTTTCAAGCATTCTTTTATATATGGGATAATTGATTCCCGCACCTGCGAAGCCGACGATACCGACCGCAATTCCAACTGCGGTAAGCACGGGGGTACCACCGATGACCTGCATAGCAAGGCACATACCGAGTCCCGCCAGAAGCGTTGTTACGATGCCGAAGGTGTAGGTAAATACGGTTGCGGGAAGCTTTGCCTTGGCATCCAGCTTGCGGAGGGCGATTATTTTGGAGTTGTCCTTGGGGGCGTACTCCTTTGCGATGGATTCTGCGTAGATCTTGTCTGTGTTCATTTTTATTTCTCCTTTTTCGTTTGTGTATTTATTATACCAAACGAAAAGAAAAAACGGAACAACAAATTTATCGAAATCTGTTGGGTTAAGCACGATAATTTTCAAGTATCTCCATAATGTCCTTCTTATACACATTCTCTCCGAGGACGTCGCCGTTCGGGTCGAAGGATACACATCTGACATCTGCCGGATCCTCGACATAAGGATTTTTGGGAGTGGAATCGGTAAAATATTCCGCAAAATATTTCAGCGCGTTGCCTTCGGGGAAGATAACATTTCCGTCTGCCTGCTCTATACAGAGTTCAGAAAAAGTGGAGATTATCTCTTTGGTTCTGTTATTGTATTCATTCCCATCCTCACGGCTCACGAGCCACGCGGGCTGGATACGGATGGGTATCCCCACGTTCTTTGCCTCTTTTGCAAAGAGCTTAACGGGCTCGAGAGGAATATATTCCTGATGAAATGCGTCGGCAGAAAGGCGCAGGTCGTTGACTCCCGACTCGGAAAGACGGCACACAACCTCGCGGATGCGCCCGGCGTCATTTGAAAAGTAACCGTTTGTGATGATCTGGCGCTTTGGAATGCCCAACTCGCTTGCGGTTTTCATAACTGCATACACGCTTTCGGGATAAAGCAAAGGCTCGCCGCCGAAGGTCATAACAGTCTTAATTGGATAAGCCGAGGCGATCTTTTTGACTGCATCTGCGGCAACATCGGGGTCGATATGCTCACCGCAAGATTTATGATCGCCCTCCGAGCAATGCTTGCATCTGCCTGTACAAGCATAGGTGACGACAAATTCGATCTTTTCGAGATTTTTCAGATACTTATTCACTTCTCTTTTCCTCTCAAATCAAGCTGTTTTCTACTTTGCCAAACCAAGGCTCGATCAGCGAAAAGGGAATCTTTTCGCCCGCAGAGAAACCGATTGGATTGCTCGGACGCATTTTTAAGCCGTGAAAGTCGCTGCCGCCGCTCTTGAAGAGCCCTTTTTCCTCACAATAATCGAACATAAACCTCTTTTGCTCGGGTGTGAAAGTGCCGTAAAAGCATTCCATTCCGTCGATACCGCTCGCGGCGAGGTCATCGAGCGAGGAAAAAACGTTTTGCGAATAAACGAAGGGATGCGCCAAAAAAGCAAGTCCGCCGCATCGGTTTATCATATCGAGAACCGTCAAAAGATCGGGGCTGAGCGGGGACTGGTCGCTGTAAAGTCGGCTTTCCGCGTTAAAAAGATAGTTACGCGAGAATCTTTGTGGAGTCAGACTCAAAAACTCTTCCTCGTTTTCAAAAAAGCGGACATTTTCGGGATGACGCTGCATCTCGCGCATCAGATACGGACGGTTCGTTTCGCGCGCTGGGTCAAAGATAGTATGAGGTTCTTCCCTCATCGCACGCACGAATTCCTCATCGAGCGTAACTCCCGCCGCAAGCAGCGCGTCGGTATCGAGACGGGCTTCCTTGACCTGCTTTTCGTAAAATGAAAAGTAATTTTTGCTTATCATCCCGCTCATTTTTTCGGTATCAATGCCGTAACCGAGAATTTCAATAACGTCGCCCTTGAAAGTAGTGCTCAGTTCTGCTGCGGGAAGGATCTTGCCGCCGAAAATGTGACGGATATCCGTAAGATTTCTGTAAGCCTCGACAGTGTTATGATCGCTGAAGGAAAAGAGCGAAATGCCGAGCTTTTCCGCCTCGGCAAGCGAGTGCTCCGGCGAAACCACGGCGTCTGAATGATTTGTATGCGTGTGCAGATCGATATATTTCATAGTCAAAAATCCATTCAACTTATAGTAGCTTTATTATACCAAAAATCTCCGCAGATTTCAATAGATATTTGGTTAAAGCCTTGACGAAGCTTATGTTTTATGCTATAATTAACTCAACTAAAACTCTTTTGCAAAAGGAGAAAATTAAAATGATCAAGATCACATTTATGGGCGCGGGCAGTACTGTATTTGCCAAGAACGTGCTCGGCGACGTTATGATGACCCCCTCTCTTTGGGATTCCGAGATCGCTCTTTACGATATCGACCCCGCAAGACTTGAGGAATCATACATAATGATCTGCTCCCTCAACAAGAATATCAACGAAAACCGCGCGACGATCAAGAAGTATCTTGGTGTCAGCGAAAGAAAGGACGCTCTCCGTGATGCGACCTTCGTAGTTGACGCTATCCAGGTCGGCGGCTACGATCCCTGCACCATCATCGACTTCGAGATTCCGAAGAAGTACGGACTCCGCCAGACAATCGCCGACACCCTCGGCATCGGCGGTATCTTCCGCGCTCTCCGCACAATTCCCGTTCTCGATGATTTTGCAAAGGATATGGCTGAGGTCTGCCCCAAGGCTCTCTTCCTCAACTACACCAACCCCATGGCGATCCTTGCGGGCTATATGCAGAGATACACTGCCATCGAGACCGTTGGTCTTTGCCACAGCGTCCAGGTCTGCTCGAACACCCTTCTTAAGGAAGTAGGTCTTGAGCCCAAGCGTCCGATTAAGGAAAAGATCGCGGGCATCAACCATATGGCGTTCCTTCTTGAGCTTGAGGATGCGGACGGCAACGACCTCTACCCCGAGATCCGCCGCCGCGCAAATGAAATTCTCGAGAATCCTCCCGAGAACTTCAAGGATCTTGTCAGATTCGAATACATTCGCCGTCTTGGCTACTACTGCACCGAGTCGAGCGAGCACAACGCGGAGTACAACAACTTCTTCATCAAGGAAAAGTACCCCGAGCTCATCGAGCGTTACCGCATTCCGCTTGACGAGTATCCCCGCCGCTGTATCCACCAGATCGACCGCTGGAACAGCGACAAGCAGAAGTACCTCTCCGACGACGTATCCCACAAGAGAACTCACGAGTACGCTTCCTGGATCATGGAATCGATCGTCACCAACACACCCTACCAGATCGGCGGCAACGTGCTCAACAAGGGTCTTATCGACAACCTTCCCGCAGATGCCTGTGTAGAGGTTCCCTGCCTTGTAAACAAGCTTGGAATTCAGCCGACCCACGTCGGACGTCTTCCCGTTCAGCTTGCGGCAATGAATATGACCAACATCAACGTACAGCTCCTCACCATCGAGGCAGCAGTTACCAAGAAGAAGGAACATATTTACCACGCAGCAATGCTCGAGCCGCACACCTCCTCCGAGCTTTCGATCGACGATATCGTTGCCCTCTGCGACGACCTCATCGAAGCACACAAGGGATGGCTGCCGGAATATCATTAATTTTTAACTGAAGAAGCCGCCCGTGGGCGGCTTCTTCAGTTAAAAGTGAAATTCGCGCGGGGCGCGAGTGAAATTTGCTTCGCAAGTGAAATTCACGCTTCGCGTGAGTGAAATTTCGCCCTAAAGGGCGAAGTTAAGGTTAATTTCCTCGCGTTGCTCGGAAATTTTCGATTTTATTAAAAAGGGAAACGGCGGGAAAGTTTTCGTCCACCTTTTTCAAAAGGTGGCGAATTCTTAAGGCAGAGCCTTAAGTCGCGCTCCGCAGAGCGCGAAACTATCTCACGCGCTTCAAACGGGCGGCGCCCCGCCGACCGTTTGGAAGGAGTAAAATCTCCCCTCGCGGGAGATTTTACTCCTTCACCCCGCGCCGTACTCGGACGGCGTAAACCCGATACACATCCGCACAAAAAGTCGGGAAATCGGCGGTGATTTTTGATATAATATTGGCAGACAGGAGGAATTAAAGATGGATTGGATCACGGGAATGCAAAAGGCGATAGATTATATCGAGGCGAATCTGACCGAGGAGATCGATTACGAAAAGGTCGCGGCGGAAAGCTTTTCTTCAAGCTACCATTTTCAAAGAGTGTTCAGCATTCTTTGTGGTTACACGCTTGGGGAATATATCCGTATGCGCCGTTTATCCCTTGCGGGCGCGGAGCTTGCAAGCGGTAAAGAAAAGGTGATCGATATCGCTCTGAAATACGGTTACGACAGCCCCGACAGCTTTGCAAAAGCATTTTTGAAGTTCCACGGCATAACCCCGTCCGAAGCG
>JAZSOQ010000026.1:0-11811 GCA_045537015.1 Eubacteriales bacterium | reverse complement strand
CTCCTTGGCTCACAGAACGACATGGCTACGATCCGACTTGGCGATCTCTACAACCTCGAGGCTACACCCGCAGAGTCGACCTCTTACCGTCTTGCAAAGCACGACAAGAAGAGATACCCCGACATCATCACCGCTTCGCAGGGTGAAACTCCTTACTACACCAACTCCTCTCACCTCCCCGTAAGCTATACCGACGACGTATTCACCGCTCTCGATATCCAGGACGAGCTCCAGACTCTTTATACCTCGGGTACGGTATTCCACACCTTCCTCGGCGAAAAGCTTCCCGACTGGAAGGCAGCAGCAGCTCTCATCCGCAAGATCGCGGAGAACTATAAGCTTCCTTATTACACCTTGTCTCCCACCTATTCGGTATGCTCCGAGCACGGATATATCGCGGGCGAGCACTTCTCCTGCCCCAAGTGCGGCAAGGTCACCGAGGTTTACAGCCGTATCACCGGCTACTACCGTCCCGTTCAGAACTGGAACGACGGCAAGTCGCAGGAGTATAAGGAAAGAGTTGAATACGATCCCGAGCAGTCTATGCTTCACTTCGAAGACAGAGGCCACGGAAACGTTAACAAGCAGTGCGAGTGTGCTCACGCAGCTACCGAAGCTGTATACGAGGACGGTCGCGTAGTTCTCTTCGCAACCAAGACCTGCCCCAAGTGCAAGATCGCGGCATCTCTCCTTGAAAAGGCGGGCATCGAGTTCGAAAAGGTCTATTTCGAGGACGATCCCGACTTCGCAAAGAAGTACGGAACCCGTCAGGCTCCCACTCTGCTCTATATCGTAGGCGAGGACTTCACCGCGTTTGCCGATATCGCGGGTGTCAAGGAATTTATTAAGACTACCGCTCAGGCGTAAGATTCAAGGGCAGACTCAATAAAATGGGTCTGCCCGTTTTAAGTGGTCAGTGGTCAGTGGTCAGTGAATAGGTAATTTTTGCTGTCGCAAAAATATTTTAATTAAATAATTAAGAGGAATAATATGAAAGATATTATTATAATCGGAGCGGGTCCTGCGGGACTTACCGCGGCAATTTACGCAGTTCGCGCGGGCAAGAGCGTCACCGTTATCGAAAAGTCCACCTTCGGCGGACAGATGACGTTTTCTCCCAAGATCGAAAACTACCCCGGTTTTTCCGAGATTTCGGGCAACGAGCTTGCCGATAAGATGGTCGAGCAGGCGCTCGGACTCGGCGCGGAGATCGAATGCGCGGAGGTAACCGCTATCGCATATAACAAAAAGGAAAAGTTCTATACCCTCACCACGCCCGACGGCGATTTTGAGGCAAAGAGCGTCATCATCGCAGTAGGCTCGCACCACCGCAGACTCGGTCTTGAGGGCGAAGAGGAGCTTGTCGGCCACGGAATTTCCTTTTGTGCCGTTTGCGACGGCGCGTTCTATACGGGCGGCGAGATCGCTGTCATCGGCGGCGGCAACAGCGCGGCTGTCGAGGCGCTACTGCTTGCAAAGATTGCGAAGAAGCTGACCATCGTGCAGAATCTCCCCGATCTGACCTGCGAGGCAAACACAGCCGCGGAGCTCAAGTCGATGGAGAACGTCGAGATCATCTATAACACCGTTGTCGATGAATATGTTTCCGAGGGCGGCGAGCTTACAGGTATCATCGTCAAGAACACCGAAACCGGCGATCTCACCAAGCTCAAGGTCGACGGCATCTTCCTTGCAGTCGGAATGGCTCCCGCGACCGATATTTTCAAGGACATCGCGCCCATCGACCCCTATGGTTACCTCATCGCAAGCGATGACGGCGACATGGGCTGCGAAGGCGTATTCGCAGCAGGCGACTGCCGCAAGAAGGGCGTTCGCCAGATCTCAACCGCAACATCCGACGGCGCTTGCGCGGCTTTGGCGGCTTGCAAGTATGTGGATTCTTTGTCGTAAAGAGATAGCAACTTTTTGTTCGAATGCTTGACGAAGAAGTGGTTAGTGGACAGTGGTCAGTGGTCAGAAAGTTGCGGGTAAATAATTTTGTACGGTACCTGTAAAACATTGTTCAATACAAAACTGAAATAAACAATAACTCGGATATTTTGAAGCAAAAGCTTCTCAAAATCCGAGTTATTTAACTATTAAATTATTAGTCGGTACAATGGATTGCAAAAATCCAAATTAAATTATCATTCGCGTCTTTCTGACCACTGACCACTGACCACTGTTCACTTGGTCAGAACCACTTGTCAATAACCTCCGCCTCTGCTTTAGCCAAACGCGCGAGGCAATCGGAATTCTGCAGGAATGCAGAGTCCTCTGGGTTGGTGTGGAAGCCGTGTTCGATGAGGAATGCTCGCTTGCAACCCGAAGCTGCAGCGGAGCGGAGGACACCGTAGTAGTCGACGGATTCATTATCGGGGTAGCGGCGCGTCTTGATTCCTCTGTCCTCGGTCTGCATAGTGCGGACAACGGCGTCGGTCAGGTCGCGCGCGATGGGGGCATTGCCCTCGCAGTCGCTGACGGAATAGAAGGTTTCCGCGCCGCGAACACGGGGGTATCTCTCGTCTGAAGGATTGCCGCCGGGTGCGTTCGAGTGGATCGAAAGGAACATAACTGCGCCAAGATTGCCCGACATCGAGCCGCGCTCGGCAAGCTCGGGATTGTCCTCTACCTTGTTTCTTGTCATACGAACGTCAAAACCGAGTGCTTCAAGCTCATCCTTGAGGAAGGAAGCGAGGATGAAGTTCTGCGTGCCCTCGTAGAAGCCTGCGCGGGTGGTGTGGGGATTGCCAAACTGTCCGTGGCCGGGGTCAAGAACGATGATTCCGCGATTATTCATTATATTTACCTCTCAATCTGTATTTGTTGGCGCGCCGAGTTTTGAAAGAGATTCTCGGAGTGCGGGATGTTCTTCGAGTGTGGGGGATGCGGCAAGGAGCGAGTGTGCGTCCTCGGTTGCCGAGGTGAGAAGCGATGCGTCGCCGCAAAGGTCGGCGAATTTGAAGCGAAGTCCTCCGCTCTGCCTGATCTCGTTTGAGTTGGAAGCAAGGAAGTCACCCGGTCCGCGTGCCGCAAGGTCGGCTTCCGCAATCGAAAAGCCGTCGTAATTGTCGCGCATAACGGTGAGACGCTTGCGAGCGGTCTCGGAACCGTCATCCGAAACAAGAATACAATATGACTTGCGCTTTCCGCGTCCGACGCGTCCGCGAAGCTGATGGAGTTGTGAAAGTCCGAATCGCTCTGCGTTTTCAACGATCATAAGCGAGGCGTTCGGAACGTTGACACCGACTTCTATAACGGTGGTCGAAACAAGAACGTCGATCTCGCCGCATTCAAATGATGTCATTATTGCTTCCTTTTGCTCACTTTTGAGTTTGCCGTGCAGGAAGGCAACCGAAAGCTCGGGCAGAGCCGCGCTGAGCTCGTCGGCGTACTTGATCGCCGCTTTAAGTGGCGGTCGCTTATTAATTCCGCTGTCACCGATATCATAAAGATCGACCTCGCCGCTGTCGCGGTCGGGATTTTCTTCGATCGAGGGACAAACGACGTACACTTGTCCGCCCTCCGCGGCTGTCTTTTTGATAAAGGCGATAAGGCGGCTGCGGTAGTTTTCGTCAACAACGAATGTATCGACGCGCTGTCTGCCGGGGGGCATCTCGTTTATGCGTGAGATGTCGATGTCGCCGTACATCACGAGCGCGAGAGAACGCGGGATCGGCGTTGCGGACATTGAAAGCAGATGGGTTCCCATGGATTTTTCGGTCAGCGCGGCTCGTTGATTAACGCCAAAGCGGTGCTGCTCGTCGGTTACAACAAGTGAAAGTGCGGAGAATTGCACTCCTTCGGAAAGAAGAGCGTGAGTTCCGATGACGATCGGAGTTCTTACATCGGGGTCTTCAGCGGAGAGAGTTGAGTAGATGCGCCGCTTCTCCTTTGCAGTTGTCGCACCGATTAGAAGCTCGCACTTGATGCCGATCTTGCCGAAAAGCTCGGAAAGGTCCTCATAATGCTGACGTGCGAGTATTTCTGTTGGTGCCATAAGCGCGGCTTGTCTTCCGCTTAAAACAGCGATCAGCATTGCTGCAGCCGCAACGACAGTTTTTCCGCATCCAACGTCGCCGATCAGCATACGCCGCATCGGTGTTTCGGATTTCATATCAGCCGCAATTTCGGTGATCGCGCGTTTTTGTGCGCCCGTCAGCTCATAAGGTAGCTCGGCGAGGAGCGGAGAGATATTCTGCTTTTTGCAGGAAAAGGCATGTCCCTCGCGCTTTTTCTTACCTTGTATCGACATTGAAAGCGAAAAGAGGAAGAATTCATCGTAAATCAGTCGCTTTTTTGCCGCCGCGAGTGCAACGTAGCTCTCGGGATTATGGATGTTTCTTACGGCAAAAGGAAGCGTGCAAAGCTCGCGTCTTCGTCTGATCTCGTCGGGGAGAACGTCCTTGGGTGATCCGCACAGACGAAGTGCTTCGGCAACATGGGCAGCGAGATTTTTTTGCGTCAACCCTTCCGAAAGCGGATATACCGCCGTGAAATCGGGGAGAGCACCCTCTGTGTAAGGCTCATAAGCGGGTGATGAGATCTTGTATTTCATTCCGCCGCGGATCGGAGTTCTTTCAACAACGCCGAAAAAGCGCCACTCGGATCCCACTGTGAAGACCTGGCGCAGGTAGGGCATATTGAAGAAGACGACCTCGGCGCTTCCGCTTTCGTCAAAGGCGCGGAATTTCACAATAGTGAGCCGCCCCTTGAGCTTTGCCGCTTGCGGTGTTGTTGCGACGGTCAGAACGACCGCCGTTTTGCCTCCGTCGGCACGCGAATTTGAAAGACGCCTGATGTCGCCTCGGTTTTCATAAGCGCGCGGAATGTGCAACAGCAGATCCTCGAGCGTTTCGATGCCTGCTTTTGCATAAGCCGCCGCCTTTGCGGGACCGACTCCCGAAAGCACGGTGACGGGAGAGGCAAGGTTTACCCCTCCCGATTTTGTTGTTTTAGGCATAATATTTCACCGGATGCGTCAGTTTTCGAATGCTTTTTTTATCTCGTTATATGAAAATCCCTGACGCAAAAGATAATCAATACATTTCTTTTTAATATCGAAATCGGTGGGCACATTGCCGTATTTCTTCTCGATCGCACGGCGGCATATCGGGATGAAATCGACCTCTGCAAGGTATTCCTTGACACCCTCGAGCGATTCATCCGAGTACCCGCGTCCGCGAAGGTAGGAAAGTATCCTGCGTGCGCCGATATTTTTTGCTATCTGAAGCTCGCAAAGCCTGAGCGCGTCGCAGGGTTCGTCGATCCCTGCCTCTGTGCTGAGAATTTCAACAGCTTCGTCGGCGTATTCGGGCTTGATGCCCTTGCCGATCAGCTTCATGCGAAGCGCAGATCGCGAATTTGCCCCGTAACCGAGTATTCTTCTGCCCGATCGCACCGCGCGGCAGATGCCGTCAAGGTGGCAAAGCACTGTGTAAGCCTCGTCGGGGTAATCGCCCTTGACGAATTCGCACTCCCTTTGATGGACTGCGAGAATATATAGGCATTCGGGTTTCCTTTCGCCGTCGCGCTTCAGATCGATCCTTACCGCTCCGCCGCCGTCGGAGGCGCGGAGGGAGGTGATCTTAAACATTAAAGATCTCCGAGAAGATCGATGTCGAGATCGTCGTCGTCAAGCTCGAAATCGCCGCCGTCTTCCTCGGCAAGCTTGTCGCTGAGGGAACGGATCTTGGCTTCGATCTCGGCAAAGAGCGCGGGATCCTGCTCGATCGTCTTTCTTGCGTTTTCGCGTCCCTGACCGATGCGCTCGCCGTTATAGGAGAACCACGAGCCGCTCTTCTGGATGACTTCGAGGGTTACGCCCATATCAACGATCTCGCTCGCGCGGGAAATACCCTTGCCGTAGAGAATGTCAAATTCCGCGGTGCGGAAGGGGGGAGCAACCTTGTTTTTTACGACCTTGCACTTGACGCGGTTGCCGTAAATGTCGTTGCCCGTCTTGAGCTGCTCGGACTTGCGAACGTCGATTCTGACGGAAGCGTAGAATTTAAGCGCGCGGCCGCCCGTGGTGACCTCGGGGTTGCCGTACATAACTCCGACCTTTTCACGGAGCTGGTTGATGAAGATAACAAGGCAATTCGACTTCGAAATAGCCGCGGAAAGCTTACGCATTGCCTGCGACATAAGTCTTGCCTGAACGCCGACCTGCGAGGAACCCATATCGCCCTCAAGCTCCTGGCGGGGAACGAGTGCTGCTACCGAGTCGATGACTACGATGTCGACCGCGCCCGAACGAACGAGCGATTCGGTGATCTCAAGCGCATCCTCACCGCAGTCGGGCTGGGAAACGAGAAGATTGTCGATGTCAACGCCGAGAGCCTTGGCGTAAATGGGATCAAGCGCGTGCTCCGCGTCGATGAAGGCCGCCTCGCCGCCCGTCTTCTGAACCTCTGCAACAACGTGCAGGGCTACTGTTGTCTTACCGGACGATTCGGGACCGTAGATCTCAACGATTCGTCCCTTGGGAAGTCCGCCGATGCCGAGAGCCATGTCAAGCGAGATAGATCCCGTGTGCACAGCCTGAACCTCCATGTGTGTATTTTCACCAAGGCGCATTACCGCGCCCGCGCCGAAATCGCGCTCGATCTGCGAGATCGCGGTTTGCAGAGCCTTCTTTTTTGCGTCGCCGTCAGCGGGAACAGCCGCCGCGTTTTTCTTTGTTGCCATTATAATTACCTCTTAAAAAACGATGTTTGGAATTCTTTTATTACATTATACACCCTGCGCGCGCGTTTGTCAAGTACTTTTGCAAAGAAAAATTCCAAAATCGGAAAAATAAATGTACTCGCCAATCGAAATGAATGGTGAGTACATTAAAAATTCCAAATTCGGAACTGATGTTAAGTATATTTTCGCTGTGTGAGCGGATATGTTTCGAGTTCAGGAAATCAGTCGTTCAGCACGCTCAACGATGAGCGATTTTGCCTTTTCGATGGTGGGAGCGTTAACTGTGCAGCCCGCTGCCTTGACGTGTCCGCCGCCGCCGAAATAGGCGCAGAGAGCGGAGACATCGATGTTGGAGTTTGAGCGCGCCGAAACGCGATAGCTCTTTTCGGCTTCCTCACGGATCGAGAACGCTACCTCAACTCCCGCTACCGATCGCGCGATGTCGATGAGGGCGTCAAGGTCCTCGCTTGCAAGATTGTGCGCCGAGATCTGTTCAAGCGAGATCGAGCAGACAGCGATCTTGCCGCCCCCTGCGAAGCTGAGCAGGTCGAGCGCCGCCTTTTCCGCGGCGAGTCTGCCGGGGGTCTTGGTTTCGAAAAGCAGGCGGTCGATGTCGGAATGCGAGGGGATGAGCGCGATAAGCTGTGCCGCTGTGCGGTGGGTGGCGGGGGTTACGTTTGAGTAACGGAAGCAACCCGTGTCCGAGCTGATGGCGGCGTAGATCGCGGGCGCGACACGTTCGGGAATCGCGTCGATGTAGCCCATTCTGATCCATTCGCGCGCGATGCGCCAAACGATCTCGCCGGTTGCCGATGCCTCGGGGGAGAGATAGCGGTCGCAGAAGGGGGTCGAGCGCGCGTGGTGGTCGAAGGAGAGCGCTATGTCGTATTTGCCCTCGAGCTGACCGAGCTGTGTTGCCGCTGCGATATCGAGGGCGACAGCCGTGACCTTTCCCGGAGCAAAATCCGAGGGGATCTTGTCGAGCGTGATGTCGCCGTCGAGTCCCGCGCTTTCGGCAATAAAGCGAAGACGTGCGGGCAGGGGATCGGCGCAGACCACGTGGGCGTTGCATCCGACCGCCGCAAGCAGAACTGCGGTGGCGTAAGCCGAACCGATGCAGTCGCCGTCGGGGCGGGCGTGAACGAGGAGCGCAAGCTTGCCTTTGCGCGAAAGCTCATAGAGGTTTCGGCAGGCAGCCTTAAAGGTGAGATTGCGCATTATTCGTCACCTTCTTCGCTCTGTTTTTCGGTGGTGATACCAAGCCTTGCGGCTCTTTCTGCGCTGTCGGTTTCAACTTTGTGGAGGAGGGAGGAGATATAAGCTCCGTTTGCGCCCGAGCGATCAAGGATGAAGGTGAGCTCGGGGGTCTGACGGAGATCGACTGCACGTGCGAGCGCACGGCGGATGTAGCCGTTGCTGGATTTAAGTCCCTCAGCGACCTTCTTTTCCTTTTCCTTATCGCCGTCGGCGCCAAGGAGGGAGTAGTATATCTTTGCGAATTTAAGATCGGGCGTAACGTCTGCACCCGTAATGCTTATAAAGGCGGAGCTGACTCTGGGGTCCTTGACCTCTCGGAGAATCTCCGAAAGCGCCTTTTGGACCTCATCGTTGATCCTGCCGCGTCTGTAGTTTGCCATTTCTTTTTCCTTCTATATAAAACTAATTTCAAAACTAATAAAAGAGCATATTATTACTATTATAATATAACATAAATTAAGGAAAAAGTCAAGGGAAAAATATGAAATTTAGGTTACATAGGGGAAAATGATTGTCTGCTGCGCAGAATGATGGTCACGCTTCGCGTGAATGATGATCTGCCTGCGGCAGAATGATAATCGCGCGATGCGCGAATGATAGTTCGCCCGATGGGCGAAATGAAGGAAAAAATCCGCCGCCGGCGGATTTTCTCGATTTTTTTATATTACGCTTTTGGTGTTGTTCGGCGAGGGAATTTCGCAAACCGCTGACTACCCTCCCAACCCTCCCGCAAGCGGGAGGGCTTCAGATATTGCGGGATTTCTTGGTTGGCGTTCGATATAAACGAACTTTAATTCAAATCACTGTTTACAAATGCAGAAAAATGTGGTATAATAAATGTGCCAAACCAATTAAATATTGCAAAACAGGTATAGTTTTCCATTAGGAAAAGTATATCTCCTTTCTGCTTGTGTAAAGATAGAATTTGATAAAATGCAAATTCCACTTTGCACAAGTAGGGTATCCTGTTTTTTGCAATAATTGGTTTGGCGACTATCGGAGTTTGCGTTTTTGTGCGCCGGCTTCGGTTGGCGCACTTTTTGATAGAAATTATTTTCCGGAGGAAATGAAAATGAAAAAGACATTCAAGGCGTTTGTTCTGATGACATTTACGCTGATGATAGCCGCGATTACTGTCTTCGGCGCGTCAGCAAGCGCACCCATCCCGGGCGATGTAAACGGGGATGGGAAGGCATCTGTCGTAGATTCGATAGTACTTATGCAATATTTTGCCGGATCGGACGTTTCTTGCGTCTATAACGCAATGGATGTCAACGGTGATAAGATAATCGACAAGCAGGACGTCGGCGCGCTTGTGAAGTTTATTGTCGGAATCAGAAAAGAAGCCAACATCGAACCCGCTTGCACACATAACGGCTTGGCAAATATCCCCGCAACCGTGACTTGTACCGCGGACGGACTCAAAGAATATTGGGAGTGCTCTGCTTGTCACGTTAAGTTCGGCGATGCAGAGGGTACTATCGCCGTAACCGAGCGTTATCTTGCCGCTAAAGCGGAAGGACACAAGGAAGCCGTTCTTCCGGCGGTAGAGCCTACTTGTACCGAGAGCGGGCTTACCGAGGGAAAGCATTGTTCGGTTTGTAAAGAAATTCTTGTTGCCCCCAATACGATTGATGCTATTGGCCATACCGAAATTATCGATGAAGCAGTTGCCGCTACTTGTACAACCGACGGCAAGACAGAAGGCAAACACTGTTCTGCATGTAATACAATTCTTGTAGCGCAAACAGTAATTGATAAGCTTGGTCATACTGAAGTAGTTGATGTAGCTGTTGCTCCTAAATGTACTGAAACGGGTCTTACAGAGGGTAAACACTGCTCGGTATGTAACAAAGTGCTCGTCGCGCAGACATCTGTTCCGGCTACAGGCCACACCGAGATTATCGATGCCTCCGTTGCTCCCAAGTGTACTGAAACAGGCCTTACTGAAGGCAAGCATTGTTCAGTATGTAACGAAGTGCTCGTAGCACAGACAGCTGTTCCCGCGACCGGACATACCGAAGTTGTCGATGCCGCTGTTACTCCCAAATGTACAGAAGCAGGACTTACCGAGGGCAAGCATTGTTCAGTATGTAACGAAGTACTCGTTGCCCAGACATCCGTTCCCGCGACCGGACATGCCGAAGTTGTCGATGCTGCTGTTACTCCCAAATGTACAGAAGCAGGACTTACCGAGGGCAAGCATTGTTCAGTATGTAACGAAGTGCTCGTTGCCCAGACATCCGTTCCCGCAACAGGACATACCGAAAGCGAATGGGTCATAGATCAGGAAGCAGTAGGCTCGGAAGACGGGCTCAAACATACGCAATGTACTGTTTGCGGCACGAAGATCAAGGAAGAAGCTATCCCCGGTGTGGTTATTGAGGGCTTGGCTTATACAGTCAATGCAGACGGAACGACATGCACGATTACCGGAATTGGTACATATCAAGGGAATGATGTCATTATCCCCACAAAGATAGATAACTACACCGTTACAGCTATCGGTGATAGAGCGTTTGCGGATCAGACGCAGATCACCTCGTTCTTTATTCCTAATACGGTAAAGTCGATTGGTACACGTGCGTTTTACGGTTGCACGGGAATTACGGAGATTACGATTCCCGAATCGGTTACGAGTATCGGTACGCAGATCTTTTATAAGGCGAGTGGTTTGAAGACGGTTTATTATAACGGCTCTTATGATGGTGCAATGGACAATCCATTTTTGTCCAATGGGGCGATTGAGAAAATTGTTTTTGGCGGAAAGAAAGTTCCTTCATTTGTATGCAAAATCAATACTGCACTGAAAGAGATTGAAATAAAGCCAAGTGTTACGTATATTGGTATTTGTGCATTCGATGGCTGCACCAATTTGACAAGTGTAAATATTCCCGATAGCGTTACAAGTATTGGCTATGCTGCGTTCCGCGACTGCTCAAGCCTTATAAGCATAAGCATTCCCGACAGCGTTACAAGCATTGGTGAGTGGGCGTTCTACGGCTGCTCGAGCCTTACAAGCATAAGCATTCCCGATAGCGTTACAAGTATTAGCTATAATGCGTTCTACGGCTGTTCGAGCCTTATAAGCATAAGTATCCCCGACAGCGTTAATAGTATTGGCTCCTTTGCGTTCTACGGCTGTTCAAGCCTTACAAGCATAAGCATTCCCGACAGCGTTACAAGTATTGGCGATTATGCGTTCTACGGCTGTTCAAGCCTAACAAGCATAAGCATTCCCGATAGCGTTATAAGTATTGGTAACTCTGCGTTCTCCGGCTGTTCAAGCCTTATAAGCATAAGCATTCCAGATAGTGTTACAATTATTGGCAAACGTGCGTTCTACGGCTGCTCGAGCCTTACAAGCATAAGCATTCCCGATAGCGTTACAAGTATTGGCGAACGTGCGTTCTACGACTGCTCAAGCCTTGCAAATGTAACATTCGAAGGCACTATTGCTCAATGGGAAACAATTTCAAAAGGCGTCAATTGGAAATCCCTAACTCCATTCACCGTTGTCCACTGCACCGATGGCGACGTTAGTGTATCGTAATTTCCGTCATTCGGAAAGCTGAACCAATAAGTTCGCGCTCTCAAATTCCCCTTCCCGGGTTACGGGAAGGGGAGTAAGGGGATGGGTACCGATTTGCCGATACAAAATTATGAGGATATTGGCGGGGACTCTGTGTGGGTGCAAAATTACCTGCAGGCACCCGCAGGAGGTATGAAATCTCTGTTGCCAAAGGGTGACAGAGCGCAATACTTCCCTACAATCGGGAAGTATTGACTCTGTCCAAAAAGGCGAAGCAAGCTTCGTCTTTTTGAGGCACGGTGGCGAAGGCTGGAGCCTTTGCATTGGAATTG
>JAZSOQ010000029.1:0-9598 GCA_045537015.1 Eubacteriales bacterium | reverse complement strand
ATCTATATACATCTCGTTCTTACCGATGTTCTGTGCCCAAGCACCGTTAAAGGAGATACACGCCTTATCTGTACGAACGTAGCCCGTTACGAAATCGTCAACGTTGTTAACTCCGTTTTCAATGTCAGCCGTATCTTCTGCCCACATACTATTATACTTGTAGGTTTTCATATCCTTTGCCATTTCACAGTAAGTATCGCAGGTTACGTTTTTGATCTTTGCGCCGCCGAGAATGTAAAGAACGAGGTCAAGAAAGTGAATTCCCCAGTCGATAAGTACGCCGCCGCCCGACTGTGATTTATCGGTGAACGCACCGCCAAGTCCGGGAATGGATCTTGTGCTGCGGAAGGAGCAGTAAACGTGATAGATATTACCGAATTCGCCGCGCTCGTTCATCTCGCGAAGCATTTCAACCGACTTGTGATAGCGGTTGCAAACGCCGATGTTGAGCATCTTGCCGCGCTTGTTAGCTTCATCAGCCATCTCGCAGGAGAGGGCGTAGTTTATCGTAACGGGCTTCTCGCAGAAGACGTGCTTGTCAGCGCGGAGAGCATCCATTGTTACGGTGTAGTGCGCGAAGTTGGGTGTGAGAACGAAGACAGCCTCGACCTCGGGATCGGCGAGAGCGATCTTGTAGTCCGTGATGGCGTTCTCGACCATTTCGTATTTTTCCTTCATCGCCTCTGCCTTTTCGATGAGAAGGTCGCAGGCATACTTGATGCGAAGACCTTCGATCTTCGAGAGCGCGGGGAAATGCGCGTTCTGGGCAATTCTGCCGCAGCCGATAATTGCTATTACCATAAATTTTGACTCCTTTCGGAATATAAAAGATATTAAGGTAATTATAGCATAATATGCTTCTCAAATCAAGCATTTTTGAACATTTTATGAAAAAAATCTCCCCGCCGTTGCGGGGAGATGATATTTAATTCATTTCAACTAAAAGCAGACCGTAGCCGCCGCGCGTGAATATAATAAAATCGCCGTTTTTCGTTACAAGCGCACTGTCTGCGTATCCCTCGACATATTTTACTGTGTCGGAGGAAGCGTTTTTCATAGCAATTACGGCTTTATATTCGGGCGTTACCCCGAAAACGGCGCTGCCTTGAGTGCTTGTGAGAATCATGCTTTGTATATACGTTCGGTAGGTTGGGTTAAGTGTGATATGCTGCGCCTCTGTCGGAGCTCCGCCTTCTGCAAGAGTTCCTTTTTCGGTATCATAAACGTAGGTGGACATAGGAGTGGTATATGTCTCGACCGTGATTCGATGCAAATCGCGATTGATCGTTATCGATCCCTCATAGATCTGATTTATTGTTACAAATTCCTTAGCGGCGATCGAGTAATAAACGAAATAGCAATGTTGCTCGCTTGATACGGTGTATACCTTTCCGCTGTCGATCATAACGAAAGCAAGCTGATCGCGCGAGTGTGTATAATTCAGAGGAACTGCGAGCTCTTCTGTGCTGCCTTCGGCAAGCGAATATAAGTAAAGAGTTTTGGCAGAGTCTGCAAATCCGTATGCAATATATCCCTCGCTCATATCAAGGACATTAATATCCCCGTTTACGCTGAAGGAAGTGATCTTTTTCAATGTAGCCACGTTGTAAACCGTCACGGTCGTGCTTTTGCCGTTGTATTCGGAATATACTGCAACGTAATCGGTTTTCTTATCGTAAACGGCATTTTCGATCTTACCGCTGTGGATGAGAGAGATCCCGTCCTTTTTCGCAAGAGCTTGCACAGCTTTATCGCTTGAGGTATAGCTCTTTTGTGCGGAATTGAGAGCGGATGTTACTTTTTCGGGATCAAGCATAACGTCATCTATCATCTCGGGAGTTACACCGTTGGGTGCGAATACCACATTTACACGTCCGCCGAGTTTTTCGAGATCGGGGAATATGACCCCCTTCCATTCCTCTTCGGTTCCGCAATAGAATACGGTGTGAATGTTCCGATATGTTGAGAATGCTCCGGCTTTGATCTCCTTGATGGTTGACGGGAGGATGAGTACCTGCACCATATCTCCGTAGATGAAGGTACCGCTTGCAATAGTTTCAACACCCTTTGGTATACGTACCAGATGTCTCGAAGAAATGTCGAGCCCTTTTTCGATGGTTTCGATAGAAAGCATATCTTCATACTGCGTTGGTATCGAAAAATATCCGCATATACCTTCGAGCGATGTGGATGAGGTCATCCAAAGAGTGTGCTTGCCTGTTTTTGCGTTGAAGCGGAAATAATAATCTGTCTCTATCCCGCTTCCGATACCCAATACCTCGACCAGACCGCAGACCTCGCAGCGTCGGTATCTGACCGTGTAGGTATTGCCGTCATCGCAAAGCGCTTTTTCCTCGTGGGTCATAAGAGTGTGCCAAAGCGCGGGTTTGTACTCTGTGTAAGATTCCGAGCAGATGCTGCATTTGTATTCGGTTTTTCCTTCAAGTTCGCAGGTGGGTTGAGTCTCTGTCGTGCTGATATCGTGGATGACTATATTCCCGCTCTCATCGAAATACGCCGGATGGTAAGTGCCCAGAAGTTCATCCGTCATATTGTAGGCAAAATTATAGAAGATCATATTTTGCCACTTGTTGTAGTTGAGCAGAATGTTGATCCCAAGCTCGGGCACGGGAATGTATACCGCATCGGCGCGCATCATTTGTGCGTTTGAAAGATAAACGCTGTATGCATTCGCATAAGCCGTGGCGATCTCGGCATACTGAGCCGCATTGAGCATAAGCTTTCCGTCTGCAGAAAGGTAGTTTTCAAGATCCTCCCCCGTACAGCTTTTGAGCATTTTTGCAAAGGTTTCTTTGGGAAGATCGGTAAAAAGTGCTTCGAGATCTTTTGCGGTCATATCGAACAGCGAAACAGATTGCGGCATTGATATTTCGGAGGATACGCCTGCAAACTCAAATCCGAAAGAGAGATCATTGACAGGATCGTCGCTGCCTATCTGTATGGATGATATGGACATCGAAATACTCGACGCAGTTTTGTCGTATTTGAGGCTGCCGCGTATTTCAAACACGGATTCCGGGCTATCCGATGCGTTTGCGTGAATGATCAAGCTGTCATCGGTTTTATTCAGGGTAACGCTTGTCTTGAATTCTTCGCCTTCGGATGTTATACTAAGCTCAGCTTTAAGCTCGGTGTCGTTGTCTGTTTTGCGGTAGAGTATACTGTCATCGGATCCGCTGCCGAAAGATATCTTCAGATCGAATCCGACCGCCTCGCCGTATACAAAGTCAAGAACAGCATCCATATTTTCTTCGGGATCGTCCAAGGATACGAAAGAATATTTGACATTGCGCACGTAATCCCCGCTTACGCTGTAGGAAAAGTGCGTTTCGCACTCGGGAAGCTCGGTCTTTGCTTCCTTGAGAATGTCAATAAGCGAAGTTTCGGTCCCTTCAAAGGCAGATGTGGAATATGAAGGGTCAAGTAAAGCGGCAAAACGAGGGTTCGCCTCGGCTTCGGCGACGATTATATCGATTATCGAGATCATATCGTCGCGGGTCAGCGTGAATGAAATCTCCCTGACGAGTGCGAATTCCGTGTCCGAAAAGCTCAGAGAAGATCTTGGCTTGACGTATACCGCGATCTGCTCGGCGACACGCATCAGGGGATCCTCAAGGCTTTCCGTATTGCCCGGTTCTCTGTCGAGATCTTCAAACGTCTCAAGTACCTTGACTATTTCGTCAAAGATCTCCTTTTCAAGCGCAAATTCGGAGCCGCTTTCGGGCGCAAAGACGGAGCTTTTGAATTCCTCGCATATATTTTTGCGAGGGATAGAAACGTATGCGGCATCATTTTGCACCTTGTCGTTTTCCGTGCCGTAAACGCCTATTGCCATGCTGTCTTTATCATATATGAGTGATAGTGCAAGCGCATTCTTTCCTTCTTTCAGGGCAAGAGTGAGAGAACCGGATTCGCTGTCCTCCGTGAATTTGCTTGCAATAGAGAGTTTAACGTTTACGTCCTTCAGAAGCCCTGTCAGCTCCTTTTTCAGCCCTATGTTGATATCGGCAGTTACACCGTCCGATAAGGAATCCGAGAATACTTGCATCTCGTCAACGTTGAAAAATACTTTATTGAACGTATTTCCCCAATGGGGTGTTGTCAAAAGAGGAGTATAAAGCATTGCGGCGATAACGGCAGCTGCAATTATGAGTGCCCCAACTGCGGTTAAAGTGATTATAAGAGGAAGTTTTGATCTCTTTTTTGGGGTAATCTCTTCCGGAGGCTCTGGAATCCGAATGTCGAAATTCTGTGTGGGTGTTTGGTTCATTTTAAGTCTCCTTTCTTATATTAGGCGAAGATCAATTTTTCTGTATTTTTATTATATCATAGCTTAAAGCAAAATGCAATAAATATTTTTGCTTTGCGATTGGGAAATTTGCACCAAAAAATGACTGCCTCAAACTTGAAACAGTCATTAATGTATTGATCAATCCGAGATAAGTCTGTTGATCCAGATACCCTTTTTGATAAGGATGTAACCGACTATGCACTTCGTAAGGTCAAGAAGCTGAACGCAAAGGTAGATCGTGAGAATCGACATACCCGTAAAATGCGCTGTGATAAAGGCGAAGGGAATGGTGACTCCCCAGGTGAATCCGCAGTCGAAGATGAAGGTCAAGAGGGTCTTTCCGCCCGAACGCAGAGTGAAGTAAACGGCGTGCGCGAATGCGAAGATGGGCATCGTGCAGGCAACGATGAAGAGCATCGAACCTGCGAGCTCCTTGGTATAATCACTTGCTTCATAAAAACGCGGGATAAGATCCGAGCAGAGTGCAAGCGCCGTTCCCATAACGAGGCAGGATGCGACCGAGAGCGAGAAGAGCTTCCATACAGAGCTTTTCGCCTCGTCGATCTCGTCTGCACCAAGGTGCTGACCGAGGATGATGGCGATAGCGCTGCCCATAGAGAAGCAAACTACGTTGAAGAGGTTGAGTACGGTCGAAGAAATATTCGCGGCGGCGACACACTCGAGTCCGCGCACCGAATAGCACTGCAGAAGCACCGCCATACCGAAGGACCAGAGAAATTCGTTGAGAAGCAGGGGTGAGCCCTTTACGAGCATATCCTTGCAGAGATCTGCGGGGATCTTCGCCGTGCGATAAACGCCGACGAAGGAAGGATACTTGTTCTTTCTTGCGTGCGTGATGATGACGAGCATGAGCATTTCAACAAATCGCGAAACGACCGTTGCGATCGCCGCGCCCGCTACTCCCATAGGTGCAAAGGGGAGGAAGGAAAGTCCCTCATAACCGAAGATGAGGATATAGTTGAGAACAAGGTTGACGAGGATCGCAACAACTCCGCCGATCATGGGGAGCTTTGTTTCGCCTTCCTCACGGAGAGTCGATCCGTAGACCTGCGAGATCGCAAAGGGCGCAAGGCCGACGAGCATTATGTAAAGGTAGTCAAGCGCGTGCGTCAGCATCAGCTCGGCATCGGCGGGGGAGGTGTCCTCGGCGATGTAGAGCTTAAGAAGCGGAACGGGGATCGCGATGAAGATGATAAGACCCAGAATCAGCATTGCAAGCGAAAGATAGTTCTTCGCGCGGATGGTGCGGCGGACACCTGCGGAATCTTTCGCGCCCGCAAACTGTGCGGTGAAGATACCGATACCCGAAAGTCCGCCGAATATGCAAAGGTTGAAGACGAAGAGAAGCTGGTTGACTATTGCAACCGCTGACATTTCGATCTCTCCGATGCGTCCGACCATTACGTTATCGACAAGGCTGACGGCATTGGTGAAGGTGTTTTGTATTACGATGGGGATGAGAATGGCGATGACACGCTTGTAAAACGCACGGTCGCCGACGAGGGTGTTTTTTACTTTCAAAAGAGCTGACGACATGATTTTTCTCCATAATTATGATACTTAGGAATTATATCATAAATCGCAGAAAGTTTCAAGTACGATAAGGATAAAAGTTGGTTTTTTCGAGAAAAATATTATAAAATATGTTGAAATTTCCTCACTTTTATGATATACTGAATTATATGTGTTTCGGAGGTAAAAATTATGAAATATAAATGCCATATCTGCGGCGAGATCTTTGAGATCCCCGCGGGTGAAGAAGTCGTCTGCCCCCTTTGCTATGCCTCGGGTGATGTTATCGAAAAGATTGAAGACGAGATCAAGGAATTGCCCGTCGGCGACAAAACCGCCGTTTATAATATCGGTTACGGACTTTACGTTGTCACCTCGAATGACGGCAAAAAGGATAACGGAATGATCTGCAACACCGTCGTTCAGCTCACAAGCGACCCGATGCGCGTTCTCGTTTCGATCAACAAGGCGAATTACACGCATGACATTGTCAAGGAAACAAGACTTATGAACGTTTGCCCCATCTCGGAAAGCGCGCCCTTCTCTGTTTTTGAACGCTTCGGCTTTAAGAGCGGCCGCGATACAGATAAGTTCGAGGGATGCAACTTCCTGCGTTCCGAAAACGATCTCGCCGTTCCCACAGAGAACGTCAATTCCTATATGTCGCTTTGGGTCGAAAGCTATCAGGAGGTCGGTACGCACGGAATTTTCATCTGTCTGCTGACCGAATCGGGCAAGCTCAACTCCGAGCCCACAATGTCTTATGCTTACTACCACGCAAACGTCAAGCCGAAGAAGGCTCCTTCGAAGAAGAAGGGCTTCGTCTGCAAGATCTGCGGTTGGGAATATGAGGGCGACACTCTGCCCGATGACATCATCTGCCCTATCTGCAAGCACGGTTCTACAGATTTTGAACCTATCAAATAAGTAAAACAGAAAAGAAGAAAAAATAAATGGATTGTAAACTCTATTCCGCATATCTGAATATTCTCCGCGAGGAATTGGTGCCTGCTATGGGCTGCACCGAGCCGATTGCGATAGCTTATGCATCGTCATCCGCGCGTGCGCTTCTCGGCAAAATGCCCGAGAGGGTGCAGGTCGAGGTCAGCGGTAATCTGATCAAGAACGCTATGGGCGTCACCGTTCCGAATACCGACGGAATGCGCGGCATCGAGGCGGCTGTGGCTGCAGGCATTGTTGCGGGCGACGAAAAGAAGAAGCTCGAATGCATTGCGGCGGTAAACGACGCGGACCGCGAGAATATCCGCGCATATCTTGCAAAGAATATCATAACCGTCGAGCTTTGCGAAAGCGAGCTTGCTTTCGACTGCACCGTCAAGGTCGAGGCTGAGGGCGAAAGTGCGCTCATCCGTATGGCGAATGCGCACACAAATATCGTCCACCGCGAGAAGAACGGCGAGGTCATCAGTGACACGCCCGTGACCTGCGAGAGCGAGGACGGAATGTCGTCGCACGAGTGCCTGACGGTTGAGAATATCATAAAGTTCGCGGAAGAGGTCGAGCTTTCCGACGTCGAAGAGCTCCTCTCAAGACAGATCGAGTGCAACAGCGCGATCTCGGCGGAGGGACTTAAGAATCCTTGGGGCGCGTGCATCGGACAAACTCTCCTCAAATGCGCGGGCGACGACCTTATGAACAAGGCGAAGGCACGTGCCGCTGCGGGCAGTGATGCGAGAATGAACGGCTGCGCTATGCCCGTGGTCATCCTTTCGGGAAGCGGAAATCAGGGAATGACGGCGTCTTTGCCCGTCATTACATATGCCGAAGAGCAGGGCAGAAGCCGCGAGGAGTTGCTCCGCGCGCTTGTGGTCTCGGATCTTTGCACGATCCATCTGAAAACCTACATCGGCAGACTTTCCGCTTTTTGCGGCGCGGTCTGCGCGGGCGCGGGTGCGGGTGCGGGAATTTGCTTCCTTGAAGGCGGCAGAATGCGCGAGGTCGCACACACTCTCGTCAACGCGCTCGGAATCTCGAGCGGCATCGTCTGCGACGGCGCAAAGGCATCCTGCGCGGGCAAGATCGCGCTTGCGGTTGAGGCGGGAATCCTCGGCTGGGAGATGTTCAAAAACGGCGGCAAGCAGTTTTACAGCGGCGAGGGCATCATAACAAAGGGCGTCGAGAATACCATCCGCAACGTCGGCATCCTTGGCCACGACGGTATGAAAGCGACTGACCGTACCATTATGGAGATAATGCTTAAGAAGATGTGTTGATTAATATTTAATAAAGATTATCTTAACCGGATTGACATGCACTTCCTTTTGGTATATAATAGTATCCGAAAGGAAGTGATGTCAATGGGAAGGAGAAAGATGACGGTAGTTTTGTGCATTTGCGCGGCGGTTGTTTTGACGTCCGCGGTGATGCTCTACCGTCATTTTCATATATACAGCGCAGAGGATTTCGGTTTTGAGGATATAAAAAGTCCAAACGATGCCGACGGCGACGGGATCGACGATTATATCGATATGGTCGAGGGCGCACGGGCGTATATAGCCACTGATCCGAAGTACAAGAGTGCATATTACGCGGGCGGATACCCGACCGACGGTTACGGCGTTTGTACCGACGTGATCTGGCAAGCATTCAAGGCGGCGGGATATACATTGAAAGATATGGTCGATGCCGATATTGACGCGCGTCATTCCGCTTATTTTAAGGAGGGCGAATATTCCGATTCGAACATCGACTTCCGCAGATGCCGCAATCTGCTCGTTTTCTTCCGCGAGCACGCCACAGAACTCACTACATCGACCGAAAATCCCGAGGATTGGATGCCCGGCGACATCGTGCTTTACGATGGTCACATCGCGATCTGCTCCGACAAGCGCAACGCCCACGGTCTGCCATATATCATCCACCTCGGCAATCCGATCGAAAACGGAGTAGAAGCCGATCAGCTCACCACGACCTACGGCGGTGATATAATCGGGCATTTCAGATTTTGTCCGTAATTAACCCCAAATATATTGACTCAAGATGTATTTCTGTGGTATAATAAATTTAACAATGTACTTGGAGGTGTCGAAATGGAATTCGAAAATCGGTATGGTTTGATTAAGTACGAAAAGAGCGATGATGTGGTTTCACAAAAACCAACTTGTATAGTTTTTACTCATTTTATCAAAAATTCCCTAACATTTTCCACGCATTGAGTGGAAAATCTATCAACTTGCTTTCCTGGACACATTACAGAACCCTTTTGCAGGTTGAAGATGATACGGCACGCGAATGGTATGCAAAGGAGGCTGCGGATCAAACGTGGAGTGCGAGAACTCTGCAAAGGAATATTTCTTCTCAGTATTATTACCGCTTGCTTAAATCGCAAAATTCCGATCCGGTTGAGCGAGAGATGAAAGAACTTACTGCTTCATATCAATCGGATAAATTAGAGTTTATCAAGAACCCGGTTATTGCCGCATTCCTCGGTATGTCTGTAGATTCTTCTTTTACGGAGACTGAACTTGAAAAAAGCATCATTGCAAATTTGCAAAAGTTTCTGATGGAGCTCGGAAAGGGCTATGCTTTCGTTGCAAGACAGCAACATATCCGAACGGAAAAGGAAGATTATTACATTGATCTTGTTTTCTATAATTACATCCTGAAATGCTTTGTTCTGATCGACCTCAAAACTAACAAAATAACTCACCAGGATGTGGGACAGATGGATATGTATATCCGTATGTACGATGAGTTGAAAAGAAATGACGGCGACAATCCTACAATAAGTCG
>JAZSOQ010000071.1:0-13386 GCA_045537015.1 Eubacteriales bacterium | reverse complement strand
GTTCGCCTTCGGCGAAATGATAATCACGCTTCGCGTGAATGATAATCTGCTTCGCAGAATGAAAGGTAGATTTTCGCGGGGCGAAAATCGATTAATTAGCGGAAAGTTTTGATCGAACTTTTTCAAAAGTTCGCGGTTTCTTAAGGCGGCGCCTTAAGTAGCGCTCCGCAGAGCGCGAAATACTCTTATGCGCTTCGAACCGACTGCGTCCCGCAGGCGGTTCGGAAGGAGTCAAACCTTCCCTTGCGGAAGGTTTGCGCTCCTTCATTCTTCATTATCTCTTGCAATCGGACAAAATCCTTTGCGTCCGCATTTTGGACATTTGAAGCATCTGTCGCTTCCGATATGCAACGAAAACATAGCTATCCAAAAGCTCGGATGGAATTTTTGTCCGCATTTCGGGCAGACGTAAAGCTTATCGGCAATCGTTTTTCCTGCAATTAAGAAAATGATAGCAACGATTATAACGGTTGGAATCGCAATTACGTACCACGGCACATCGTAGTGACTGTCAAACCAGTTTACACGGCATGATGTCAGCGAGAACGCGGAAAGCAGGAGTGTTGATATGAAAAGTACTCTTTTGAATTTCATTTTTATTCCTTAATTATATGGTGTGTTGCAGGAGCGCAATCATTATACTTTTAGTATATCTGCAAAATTCAATCTGCAGGATTTGCATACCGTGTCTTCGGAGGAAACCGTGTGTCCGCACACGGGGCATTTGAATTCCTTCCCCTCGGTTATCGGGAACTTGAGCGGATATTTCAATCCGCGGACGAAAAAGACTCTGTCGCCCTCGTCGTAGTGCAAGCCGTCCATAATATAACCTTTTATTTTGTAAGATACCGTGAACTTCTCGCCGCTATCTTTTTCGAAAGTCACCGAGCGAACGTTTTCAACGTCAAAACGATTGCTCATGTAAGCCTTTCTCAACTCGTCGTAAAGAGCATCGTCGGTCGCGAGCGAAACGCTTGCATAAAAGCTTTTTGAGAGCAATATCTTGTGCGCTGAAAACGGAAAAAACGGAATAATACAAAGAAGGAGGATGAGATAATTGCCGAGATCCGCAAATGAACGCTCGGTCGAAATTACAAAAACAAGAAATGCGGCAATTACAAGCGCGATCCACACCGCTGTCAGGGCAAGGGTCCTGTAATACCTTTTATTTCCGAGAGCAATAAAACGTGCTTCGATCTTCGGGTCAAGCTTATTTTTCATTTTTATTCTCCTTCGTTTTTGTAATTATTTGTGATAATTAAGCACTATCTCTTTGGTTTGATATTATTTGTTTTTTATTATTTCTCTGCTTTAATTATTCTCTTGCGCCATCCAATTTTTCCAACAATTCGAGCAACTCGTCCGCATACATGATCTCATAGTCCTCGATCCGATCACCCGGATTCAAATAATTGATTTGGGAATCCGTATAGGTGAGCGATAAGGGGCACGGATAAATCAGAAGGATCCGCTTTTCCGAGTCACTTTTCTGCGTGGACAAATGAAGCTCCGAACGCTGAGTTCTTGATTCCCTACGATAATCTCTTGCAAATTCAGGCTCTGTTCCCGAATTTTTATCCACACGGTAGAAAATGTCGTTTCTTCGGCGCGCCTCAACATAGTAGCTGTTTCTCGTCTTTTCAATATTCCAACGTCCGTTTTCCAAAATGAACGAGATCACGCTGACCGCATATCGTTTCTTCGGTGTTTCGATAGTAAAATCGGTCAGTCCTCTTGGACCAAACGCCATACAGTGCAATTTACGCAGAAAAGTGATTTTAATGTCACCCGTATTATAATCCTTGAGCAAGGATTTCAGGGTAATCAGCTTAACGGCATACCTACACAGCTTACGCAGAACGTAAAAAAGTAACAGAATCAGCAGGATCAAAATCAGATAAATATACATAACCGTATCCTTTCAAAAGCGTATTAGTAGAAGCGCGGTTTCGACTCGTGAACGATCAATTCCTCTTTTTCGCGTTTTCCGACGTTCCACAGATAACGGTAGATCGCAAAAACAGCCAACAGAAAAAGTGCCAGATAGATCAGATAAATACCGACGTAAGCGAGATAATCGGCGAAGATGAATTCTGCTTTCTGCCTGATTGCCTTATATCTGCCCGACCAGATCATGTAGGTCTGCTCAAACACAAAGGTAGGAATCAAGCTCAGCAGACCAAAGCTGTTAATAAATCCCAAGCAAGACGCGCCCAAAATGCAACGAACGATCTCACCGGGCAAAACCAAGCGAAGAGCGTTTTTGAGCCACAGCCGTTTGTCGTCACTCGGCTGATAATGCGCGGGAACGCGATTTTTCCAATATCCAAACAAAACAGCCAATGGAATCCCGAAGCACCCGACCAACAAAATGACAACCGTAAGCACATACGCAAAAGCGCCTTTCTCCATGGGGGTGACAAGAATTTTCAAAATAAACATTACAGCCAAAGATGCGAGTAGATTTGCGATACACGTTACAAATCCATAGATAATAATATCTTTTGCTTGAATCTTTTTCGTTTTCATTTCAATCGCCTTTCTATGCAAATTTCTTTTTGCCAAATGTTGAAGGAGCGCAATCATTCCGAAAGGTAATGCTTGATGCCTTCCGAGCCGCTTGCGGGGAAGATCTCGATTTTATTTATCGGGCTTACTGGATTTAACTGCTGATCTTGCTTCTTTAAGTGAAATATCTGTGTTTTCACGGCAGAATGAGAGGAGCAACTCTTCATCGCCGAGATTGGGGTGGTCCGCTTTATATGCGTTGATCAATTTGAGTATCGCATCTTTTCTTCTCGGGGAAGCAATGTAGTAAACAATCCAAATGTAGAGCACGTTGCAGGCAAACTGTGTGCCAAACAGCAGCTCTATGCTTTCTCCGATCTCGCGGTTGGTGACAGCTTGGATCAAAACCAATATCGCAATCAATATGCAGAATACGCAATTTGCCGCATTTTGAATGCCAAGACAGATTTTGTATGTCTTTTCACTGAACACGCGGTAAGTTATTTTCTCGATATTATCCGAAAACAGCCCGCGAACGGTGTAGATCAAAGAAACGATAAAAAACAGGATTTCCATAATTGATTATGCGCGTTATCTTCCTATAGGAGCTTCGACCGAATCGAGTACGAATTCGATCAGCTTTTCGTTTGTGTCCGACATACGGACGGTGCTTTGTGTGCGGGCGATGATTCTGTGCGCGAGTACGGGAACTGCGACGCGGCGGACGTCGTCGGGGATGCAGTAATCGCGTCCGTCGACCGCGGCGGCGATCCTTGCGGCGTTCAGAAGTGCAAGTGTACCTCTGGGGCTGACGCCCATCGAAATGCGGTTGTTATTTCGGGTAGCGTCGATGATGCGGAGGATATAGTCCTTGACGGGCTCGGTGACGGTTACGCCCTTGCACGCGTTTTGTGCCGCGATAATATCGGCGCAGGTGCAAACGGGTGTGAGCGACTCGAGGGGCGAGGCGGTGCCGTGGATATCCATCATTGCCAATTCGTTGTCGCGGTCGGGATAGCCGAGTGCGAGCTTCATAAAGAATCGGTCGGTCTGCGCTTCGGGGAGGGGGAACGTGCCCTGCGATTCGATGGGGTTCTGCGTTGCGATGACGAAGAAGGTGTCGGCAAGCTTGTATGTCACGCCGTCAACGGTCGTCTGTCGCTCGCCCATACACTCGAGAAGTGCGGATTGGGTTCGCGGCGTGGTACGGTTGATCTCGTCGGCGATAAGGATATTTGTAAAAACGGGACCCGCGCGGAATACGAAATCCGAGGTCTTCTGGTCAAAGTAGTTGATGCCCGTGATGTCGGATGGGAGAAGGTCGGGGGTGAACTGAATTCTCTTGACCTCACCCGAGATCGATTTTGCAAGCGCGCGTGCGAGGGTGGTCTTGCCCGTGCCGGGAATGTCGTCGAGCAGAATATGTCCGCCCGCGATAAAGGAGATGACGATCAGTTCGATCTGCTCGCGTTTGCCTAAGATGACTTTGCCGATATTTTCGGTTATATTTTTTGAAAGCCTTGAAACAGAAGTAATATCCATTTTAATATTCCTTTCCAGATTTGCTTGTGTTGGTTTAATTATAACATACGGTCACGCGATTGTCAATAGGAGTTTTGAAATTTCTAAAATAATTTTTAACAATTTGTTTGTGAGTGATTAACCGATTCGTTTTTTGGGCATAAACTGTGATTGAATAACATTCGTGAGGACTTAACTATGAACGAAAACTATTGCAGAAAACAAAGTCACAAGAACATTCCCCTTGCCTGCGAGGCGGCGCGTGCCCGCGCGGGAGAGCTCAATTCGGTCTCCGAGTACCTTTACTTATCGATAATGTTTGCCGATGCGTACCCCGATCTTTCAGAATATTTCGAGAAGCTTTCGATGGAGGAGATGCACCACCACCGCGCGCTCGGCGAGCTGATTTTGCGCCTTGGCGGCGACCCTGCGGAGAGAAGCACCGTGCGTAATTCGGGAAAGATCAACCTTTGCCAGGACTGCGACAGCCGCGCGCCCGTCGCAGCAACGAGAGCGCTGAAGAATAACATCATCGACGAGCGCCGTGCTGCGGAGAATTACCGCCGTCTTGCCCTTATAGCCGAGCGCTGCGGCGACCTTTCCGCTGCCTCGCTGTTCTCAAAGTTTGCGGCAGACGAAATGAAGCACGCTAAAGAACAAGAGGGGATGTTAAGCTGAGCTGCGATCAGCTTAACAGTGATATTCGCGCTTTGCGCGAGTGATATTTTGCTTCGCAAAGTGATATATCCGCTTCGCGGATGTGATATATTCCGCCATTGGCGGAATGTTAAGGTGAAAATCCGCTACGGCGGATTTTTCCATTTTTAATTATATTTCGCCCTTGGGTTTGTTTGGGTGGTAATATTGCGCGCCCCGCTGACTACCCTCCCAACCCTCCCGCAAGCGGGAGGGTTGCAACTTGAGAGAATATCAATAAAATGAAATTTGCTTCAGCAAATTTCTACCTTAACCTTTCGCTGAAAGCGAAAGATTTCACCCGAGCGAAGCGAGGATTTCATCTTGCGATAGCAAGATTTCACATTTCGCCAAAGGCGAAATATTTCACTGCAATGCTGTCAACTCTTAAGTTGACAGCATTGCCGCAAGCGGGAGGGCTTGCTTTTTTGAGCTTTATTTCGCCAAAAAATATGAACAAAAGAAAAACTTGACAAAAAAGTGCGTGTATGTTATAATAAAATTGTAGATAATGCACATCGAATCAAAGAAAGGAGAAAAACTCATGGATAATCAGAATTATGAATTCAACGGCGCTCCGAATGAGCAGGCTTCGCTTGAAGGGCTATATAAAAAGGCTTTGGCAGAGATGGAAGAAGCGGTGACTGAATCCGATTATATGCGTGTGGCGACTCGGTTTTACGGGTTGCGCGGATATAAGGACTCGGAAGCGCTTGAGAGCAGATGCCATTTGCGTATTGAAAAGCTGAAAAACGACGCTCTTCTGAATGCGGCAAAGTATCAAATGAAATCCAACACCGTAAACGGTTACCGCGAGGCCTTGGTATTGCTTCGTCAAGTCAAAAACCGATTGGAAACGGGTGAGCTGATCCTTACTTGCGAGAAGAAGATAAAATTGATCGAGGAGGAAAAAAGGCTCCGCAGAAAGCAGATAAAGGCTTGGCTGATCACCGCCGCCACAATGGTCGCGGCTGTGGCTTTGATCGTGGGAGTGTATTTTGTACTACCCAAGCCTGAGCTTGCTTATGAGAAAGTAGACGGCGGACTCATAGTCAGCGCGATCAACAAGAAGTGGGGTCCGATGAATATCGAAATACCCGCCGAGGTCAACGGCAGACCGGTGATCGGAATAGCCGAATCTGCTTTTGAAGGAAGCGAAAGATTGCAAAGCGTGATCATTCCTTCGAGTGTCAAAAGTATAGGCGAGAGAGCCTTTTACGGATGCAGGCCTTTGCATACAGTAGAGCTCTCGGAGGGATTAACGGAGATCTCCGATAGTGCTTTCGAGAATTGCGAGTCGTTAAAAAGCATCGAGATACCTTCAAGCATTATCAGTATCGGGAATTCCGCTTTCAAGCTTTGCAGAAATATCGAAGAAATAGAATTTCCGGAGAGACTCAAAACCATCGAGGACTACGCCTTTTACGCTTGTGCGAATATTTCAAGCCTGACCTTCCCCGAAAGCCTGGAGTCGATCGGAGCCAATGCCTTCGCGTATTGCACATGGCTTTCAGAGATCACCTCTTTCGGAGGTGTGGTTAGCATTGGTGATGAAGCCTTCTATGATTGCAAATTTCTTAAGTCCGTGAGAGGACTTGAAGGTGTCAAAAGTATAGGTGCGCGGGCTTTCCTGTTCTGCACTTTGTTGTCGAAAGTGAGTTTGCCCGAGGGACTCGAACAGATCGGTGATTCTGCATTCGCTCATTGCGTATCATTGAAAACCATAACTGTTCCCTCAAGTGTCGATACTATTGCTTCCTGCGCGTTTAACGATTGCACCTCTCTTGAAACGGTTGTTATTTCCGAAGGAGTGAAGGAAATAGGCCATCTTGCTTTTGGTCATTGCGCCTTTACGGAGATCGTTATTCCGTCAAGTGTTAAACGTATAGGTTCGTATGCGTTTAGCGGATGCGATGATCTCAAATCCTTCACTGCTTTAGATGGCTTGGAAAGCATCGAAAGCTGCGCGTTTGCCGAATGCGTCAGTTTGGAAACTCTTATTTTGCCTGCGAGTGTCAGTATTGTCAGAAATCGGGCGTTCAGAAATTGCATTAATCTCTTTAGGGTAGATTATGCCGGTTCTGTGAAGGCTTGGAAAGAACTCGATGGGCAAAAGTTTCATAATGGCAATACCGTGGTTTTCTGCAATGACGGCAGCACTCGCGGAGATAAAGTCGTTAACGTTCGCGACCAGTATTGGCACAGAGTTCCGCTTAGCTGATATATAAATAATAACCGACCGATGCGCCCTTTGACGCATCGGTCGGTTTATGCATTATGAAAACTGCGAATTGTAAAGTCCCGCGTAGGTGCCGCCGAGGCGCATGAGCGCTTCGTGGTTGCCCTGTTCGATGACGTTGCCGTCCTTGACGACGAGGATAGTGTCGGCGTTCTGAACGGTCGAAAGGCGGTGCGCGATGACGAAGCAGGTTCTGCCCTGCATCAGCTTGAGCATTGCTTCCTGGATCATTATCTCGGTGCGCGAGTCGACGTTCGAGGTCGCCTCGTCGAGGATCAGCATCGGCGAATCGGCAAGCATTGCGCGTGCGATGGTGATAAGCTGCTTCTGACCCTTCGAGATATTGACGCCGTTGTCGGTCATAACGGTGTCGTAGCCCTCGGGGAGTGTGCGGATGAAGGAGTCGATCTTTGCTGCCTTTGCGGCTTCAACGATCTCCTCCATCGTTGCGCCTTCCTTGCCGTATGCGATATTCTCGGCAATAGTGCCGCCGAAGAGCCAGGTCTCCTGCAGGACCATTGTGTAAGCCGAGCGCAGACTGTGGCGCGTGTATTCGCGGATCTCGTGGCCGTCGAGGTCGATCGTTCCCGCATTTACGTCATAGAAGCGCATAAGCAGATTGATTATCGTGGTCTTGCCCGCGCCCGTCGGTCCGACGATGGCGACCGTGCTGCCCTGAGGTACATCGAGGTTCAGATCCTTGATGATAACGCGCTCGGGGACGTAGCCGAAGCGGACGTGCTCGATCTTGACTTCGCCATGGATATCGCTCGTGTCGATAGCGTTTTCGATGTCGGGTGTTTCGGGGTCTTCGTCGATTATTCTGAAGATTCTTTCAGCTGCGGAAAGCGCGGATTGCAGATCGGCGAGGATGTTGGCAAACTCGTTGATCGGCCCCGCAAAGCGGCGCGAATACTGAACGAAGGAGGAAAGATAACCGATCTCGATGAAGAAAAGCGAAGTCGGTCCGACAGCTCCCGTGATGGAGAGAAGGAAGAATATTCCGCCGAACATAATGATCAGCGAGAGCGCGAGGTTGTTGATGAAGTTGGTCGAAGGACCGATAACGGCGCCGTGGTAGTCCGCCTCGTAATAGGCGTCGCAGGCGTCCTTGTTGCGCTCGTCGAATTTGTCACAAATATGAGCCTGACGCCCGTAAGCGCGGATGGTTTTCTGACCGGAAAGCATTTCCTCTGCGTATCCGTTGAGCTCACCGAGCTTCGCCGAACGCTTTCTGAAAAGCGGACGCACGAAGGTGGTTCGCTTCTTTGTCAGATAAAGCGAGATCGGAACGGTGATGCAGAATACAAGCAGGAGCATTGGCGAGATCGAAAGCATCATTGCGACCGAGCCGACGACCGTTACGATGCTCGCGCAGATCTGGAGAAGGTCGTGCGAGAGCGAGGTGTTGACGGTGTCAACGTCATAGGAAATATGGCTGATGATGTCGCCCGTCTGGTGGGTGTCGAAATACCCGACGGGGAGTGTCAGAAGGTGATTGAAGATGTCCTTGCGGAGGGTGTACGTGATCTTCTGACCGAGTCTGACGAGTGTCAGCGCCAGACCGAGCGAGAGTATCGCGGAACCCACGTAGCAGAGGACAAGGAGGGATACCTTGAGGTAAATTACGTCGAAATCAACGGTGCCTTTGCCCGTGATCGCGTTGATCGCTTCTCCCGAAAGCTTGGGTCCGACGAGGGCGAGAAGGTTTGCCGAGAGCATAAAGAAGAATGCCAGCAAAACTGTTTCGACGTGCTTGAACAGGTATTTTGCAAGACGCGCGAGTACGCGCTTGCGGGTCTTGGGATCGAGCTTTTTGCCTCTTTGGGTGGTGTTATTAGGATTTTTACTGTTTCTGGGGTCGCCCATCATCATACTGCCGGGACCCATACCGCCGCCTCTATTCAAGGATAGCACCTCCCATCTGTGAATTGCTGATCTCGCTGTAAACGCTGCAGGTCTGCATCAGCGTGTCGTGGTCGCCCGCGCCGATGATGCGTCCCTCGTCGATAACGAGAATGAGATCGCAGGACATGACCGAGCTGACGCGCTGCGCGACGATGACGGTCGTTGTGTCTGCAAGCTCGGATGCGATAGCTTTGCGAAGCTCCGCGTCGGTCTTGTAGTCGAGTGCCGAAGAGGAGTCGTCAAGGATGAGTATCTTAGGTTGACCCGCAACTGCACGGGCTATGAGAAGCCTCTGCTTCTGACCGCCCGAGACATTCGCTCCCTTGGCGTCAAGCGGATAGTCGTAGCCTTCCTCGTAAGCCTCGATGAAGGAAGCCGCCTGCGCGATCTTTGCAGCGCGAGCGATCTGCTCATCGGAAACGTCACGTCCGAATCGGATGTTTTCGCGGATCGTGTCGGCAACGATAAAATCGTGCTGCATCGCAACGCCGAACATCGAGTGGAGCTCGTCTTCGGGGATAGTGCGGACGTCACGGCCGTCGATACGGATGGCACCCGAAGAAACGTCATAAAAACGCATCAGGAGTGCAGTCAGCGTGGTTTTTCCGCTTCCCGTTGCGCCGATGATGCCGAGCTTTTGCCCCGATTTCAGCTCAAAGGAAATGTCGTGGAGAATATCTTTTGTGTTGTTGTAAGCAAAATTGACCTTGTCGAAAACGATTCCGCGTTCGCCCGCGCGGGTGGGGTAGTCGGAGCTCGAAGCTACGGGGAGTCCCTCCTCGGTGTCAAGCACCTCGGCGATACGGTTTGCGGATGCGTTTGCCTTCGACCAGATAACGAAGATTCGTGTGATCGAGGTCATCGCCATCGAAATGAGGGTGAAATACTGGATGAACGCGATGATATTGCCGGGCTCGCTCATTCCGCCGTTGACGCGGTATGCGCCGACGAATACAACGCAGGCGAGTCCCAGGTTCATAAAGAAGTTCATAACGGGGTTCGCGGAGGACATGATCGAGTTGGTCTTGCGCTCAATGTCGCAAAGGTTCTTGTTCACCGCATCGTAGCGGCGGTATTCGTAGTCCTGCTTGGTCAGCGCCTTGATGACTCGGATTCCCTGCGCGTCCTCGCGGACAACGCGGATCATACCGTCGACTGCTTTTTGAACCTTGGTGTAAAGCGGAAGTCCCTTGGCGGTCAGCGAATAGACCGCGATGAAAAGGAAGGGAAGAATTGCGATCATAACGAGTGTGAGCGCACCGTCGAGAGTTGCCGTGATCGCAAGACCGCCGATGAGAAGTATCGGCGCGCGGACACCCATTCTTTGCATCGTGTTGATGAAATTATGTATGTTGTAGGTGTCGGTCGTCAGTCTTGATTCAAGGCTGGGGACCGTGAAGGCATCGGTCTGCGCGGGCGAGAGGGTCATAGTCCTGCGGAAAAGATCGCTGCGGACGTCCTCTGCGACGTTTCGCGCAAATTTTGCTGCCATTCGGTTAGCCCAGACGCTGCCGAGAACGCCGAGTCCCGCGCAAACGATCATAATGACCGCCCAGAAGCAGATCTCCGTGATCTTTGCCCTCACGTCGGGCTCGGGAATGTCCGCCACGGGGCGGATGACGCTGTCGATTATGTGCTTGAGGATGTAGGGGAGAGCGAGCTCTATGAGAGTCGCAAACACCTTGACCGTGAGAGTGAAGGACATAAATCGGGTGTATGGCTTCAGGTATGCAAGTATCCGTTTCATTTGCCTTCCTCCTTTTTCGGTTTGGTGGCGCCGTCCAGATCGGTAAACGCATCGCTTGAAAGCTTTGCGTATTCGGCGGCGCGTGCGGCAATGCGCTCGGTCATTGCCATATACATTTCCATTTCTTCCTCGGTGAATCCCTCGGTGATGTAGGAGTTCCAGCCTCGGATTATCTCGCGCACCTGCGGCAGGATCTCGAGAGCCTTTTCGGTTGGGTAGACGAGAGTTTGACGGCGATCTTCGGGATCGCGCTCACGGGTGACGAATCCGTGTTCTTCAAGATAGGCGAGGCTGCGTGTGACGTTGCTCTTGTTGATAAAAAGTCTGCGCGAGATGGCATCCTGCGAGATGCCCGGATGACGACAGACAACGAAGATGTATGAATGATGCTGATCGCCGAGCTCTGTGCCATCAAGCTTATCCGATCTCCAGATCGCGGCACACCGGCTGACGATATTTATATAACGCATTAATGACGGCATATCTGATCTCCTTCTTCAAAAATGGTTGCGTGCGCAACTATATATATTATACCATATTTTTGACGATTGTCAAGAGGGAGAGGAAAAATAGTGAACAGTGGTTAGTGGACAGTGGACAGAAAGATGCGAATGATAATTTAATTTTGATGTTTGCATTCCATTGTGCCGACTGATAATTTAATAATTAAAGAACAAAGAATCTCGGATATTTTGAAATCAGCACTTCTTAATAACCGAGATTTTCTATTCAATATATTTTTTATATTTATTTACTTTACGAAGTTATCGGCGCACTAAACAAAATTACAATCGCGTCTTTCTGTCCACTGTCCACTAACCACTGTTCACTTTTTGTCCATTGACCACTTGTTTTACAGTTCACTAATAATCTTCACAATCGCGTGCTCCCTCACATTCACCGTGACTCTGTCCGCCACTGCTTTTAGCGAATCGGTCGCGTTGCCGACTGCGTAGCCGATGTCGGCGGCTTCGACCATGTCGATGTCGTTGTCGTAATCACCGACGCAGACGAGCGTGTGACAGCCGAGCTCCTTCTTGAGCCATTTTGCGGCTCTGCCCTTGCTGTCATTCGGATCGTTGAACTCAATGCCGAATTTCCAGCTGCGCGTGATGTTGAAATCTTTTGAGAAACGCTTTTTCACCTCTGCGTAGGTTTCGTCGGTATTGCGATCGTGCATTACCGCGATCATCTTGACGAAGGGAGCGGTGAAGGAGTCAATAAACTCGCGGCGAGCTTTGAGGGAATCGTTTTCATCAAAGGTGTAAACGCCCGAGCGACCGATGGTGTTGACGTGGAAGCACTTGATGTCCGGGCAATAATCGTAAGCCGAAAAGGCGTGAAGCATCTGCTCTTTTGTGACAAGGCCTTGATAATAGATCTTTTTGCCGTCGATCGAGATGATGAGCGCGCCGTTATAGGAGAGGATCGGCGCGTTCGGCGTGATGACGCTTGCGGCGCCCTCGGTGAACATTTCGTAATTGCGACCGCTGGCGAAGGTGAAGTATCCGCCCTCGGACTGGAAATACTCGATCGCGTCGATGTTTTCCTTTGAAATCTTCCCGTCCGCGTAGATCGTGCCGTCAAAGTCGGAGCAGATAAGGTATCCGTCAAATTTTCCCATAGTTTTCTTCCTTATTATAATTTATCGGGCAGACGATAGATCGTGCATACCCCGCCGCGAAGCTCGTCCGCAACCTCTTCCTGCAGGGAAGACCCCGTGGGCGAATCGTCGGTGGTGATGAATTTTCCGCGGAAATAGAAGCGCGGGAGCAGGTGGGGCATCCTCGTTCTGCAAAGATGCTCGTAAAGCGGGGTCGAGGTGAACCAATGCCCGAATCCCTTGTGCGAGTGGATGATCATTTCGGTGCGGATGTTGTATTTTTCGATGACGTTCGTCCAGACGCGCTCGGGAGTTGAGCAGAGCGCGAAAAGATGCGCCGTGCTTCCGTTTGGCAGAACGAGGCGGAAATAGACCGCGCTGCATTCGCAGTTTCGTGAAATGCGGAGCGGGGTCGAAGCGTTCAGATCGGGCGAATCGAGGAGCATCATTTCCTCAATTTCGATGCCGTAAAGACCGTCGGCCTTGTCGCCGTCACCCGTTTTCTTTTTCTTGAATCTTGAAAAGAAGGATCGGCTTTCTTTTTCCTTTTCTGCGACATTGGATTCAATGCCCGTGTAATAGTTGCGAATTATTTCGCAAAGCTTCGGGTAGATCGCGCAGTCGGCGACGTCGATGGGCATAAAATATATCTTTCCGAGGGCGTTCGAGCCTGTGAAACGCGATGCCTGTGTGCATCCGAGGGCATAGACGGGGAAGAGATCGAAGGTCACGGCGGGCATGAGGGCGACAAAGGCGTCGTCCGCGTTCAACTCCGCACGCAGATCGTCAAAATCGCGCAGCTCCTCAGGAAATATCGGGCGCATATTGCAGAGAAGATCGATTATCATTGCATTTTCCCCTTTCGTAATTACTACCTTATTATTATACTATACTTTCGCCCCGAAATCAATAGGGGAGAGCTCATTTAATATAGATAATATTTGTGCTAATCGATCATTGCGCGTTCTCCTTTCACCGCTTCCGCGGTCCCCCTTCCTCCTGGAGGAAGGCTAAAGGATGTACGCTATCAGCATCGTTTGTGCAGCGGATTTTGATCAAGTTTATAATTTTGCATAGAGAAAAAGGAATACTTTATTTGAAACGATGTGCGCACGTAATAGACCTCTTGCAAAGTTTTCCAAAAAAATATTCCTTTTTACCATT
>JAZSOQ010000149.1:0-7970 GCA_045537015.1 Eubacteriales bacterium | reverse complement strand
TCCGAAGGAAAATGGAGGCGGGAGCCGACAAGACAGAGTCGACTTTTGCCGTAGGCAAATATGTCTGCGGAGGTCGACTTAAGGCTCCGCCTTAAGGAACCGCAAACTTTTGTAAAAGTTTGGTCAAAACTTTCGGTTATTAATAAAGTTCAAAATTGAAGATATGAGCGGTAGAGCTTCCGTAGTCCTCTACCTTCGACTCGCTGTGGTAGGTCGAGAGAGGAACGAGGCGGACTGCCTTTGCGGTAATATCAAGATCGTGCTTGATGAAGCGCTGATGGTTGTCGAAGACTTCCTTGACTGTCATCCATTCGCCGCTTGCGTCCTGTGCTTCGATCTTGTAGTGCTTGATGAGGCACTTGGGGAAGCCGAAGGTGGTATTATCGTGGCTTGCAGCCATAAAGAGGATCATCGAGGTGTGCAGACCGTCGGGGTTGCCGTCGGTGTACTCGCGGTCAAGGTCGCTGTCGAATACCAAACGAACGCCGCCGATGTGTGTGGGCTCGTCGAAGGTGTAGGTGATCGCCTTGTTTGTCTTGCCGTAGTAGCCGTTGTCGTTGCCCCAGATGCGGCGGTCGATGCCGTTCAGGAGTGCGGAGCAATCTCCGTAATCTGCGGTGAGGGTCGCCTTCTTGGTAATCTCGGAGGGCTCGCGGCGGAAGCCGGGAAGGAAGCAGTCGTCGTCCATAAGGATCTTCTGAATTTCCTTGATCTTCTGCGCACATACTTCGCGGGGCATAAGATCATTCTTTACTGCAACCGCCGCTGCGGTACCTACAGCCTGTCCGATAACGCCGATGGTACCCATTACGCGTGCGCTGCTGAAGCCGATATGCGACGCGCTGATGTTTCTGCCCGCGAACATAAGGTTCTCGATATTCTTCGAGTAGAGCGCGCGGAGCGGGATCGAGTAGGGCTCGGAAAGACGGCGCTTCTGCAGGTGACCTCCGCCCTTTGCGTTCATGTGGAAGCCGCCGGGGAGGTGATTGTCGATCTGCCAGCCGCCGTATGCAACGGTGTCCTCAAAGCGGGGGCAGTTCTCAACGTCGTGCTGTGTGATGATGTAGTCGCCGACGTATCTGCGGCTCTCGCGCTTACCGGGGAGGAAGCCGATGAATTCAAGATCCCAATTCTCCGCACCGTGGTCTCCGTGGTTCTTGATGTGATCCCAAACGCCGAATGCGATCTTGAGGAGCTCGTCGCGAACCTCTTCGGTGTCGTCGATCGAGTTCTGCATACCTCCAAGCTCGATCCAGTAGAAATTGGTGTTCATCTCGTAGATCTTGTGGGGCTTGTTGTTCATTGCGTCGTCGTCGGGAAAGTCATAAGCCCAAGCGGGGGGAGTGTAGCTGACGGGATGATCGGTCTCGCGGCACTGGATCATAAGGCTCATGCCCATGGTGTGATTATCAGCCACTTCAAGTCCGAATTCCTCGCCGAACTCGCTCTTTGCCTCGCGGCCTACGCGGTACTCGGCGCCCGTAAGGGGAGCAAGGATCGAGTCGCCTGAGCTGTCAACGAAGATCTTCGCGTGAACCTCGTGCCAGGTGTATGTGGTGAGCTGGAAGCCCTTGATGTATTCGATCTTGCCCTCGTTCATCTTTGCGTCACAGCAGGTGCAGTTGAGCATCAGATCGATATTATCCTCGAAACGGACAAGCTCGTAAAGGATTGAGTCCCAGATAGTGAAGTTTCTCTTCGGGTTGCGGTGCATATTCTCAAGGAGAAGTTCCTCCATGATGCCCGTTTCCTGAAGATCGCGGACTCTTGTGCCCGCGCCCGAGATCCACATTCTTATCTCGCTCGAGCAGTTACCGCCAAGGACGGGTCTGTCCTGCATAAGGGCAACCTTCGCGCCCTGTCTTGCCGCGGAAATTGCGGTGAACATACCGCCGATACCGCCGCCCACAACGCAGATATCGACGTTGTGTACCTTTGTTTTAAGCATTTCGCTCATTGGAATTACTCCTTATGTAATAAAATTTATTTTACTATTGCATTTTACACCATTATAGTGTATAATAATTATACACATCACAAAATAAAATGTCAACCCTGATTGTGACATTAAATTTGCATTTTGTGACATATGGAAAATGAAACTTTTATCGCATTATCTGCAAAACAAAAACAATCCGCGTCACGAGATCACGAACTGGGAAAATGATCTGATAAACGATTCGCTCTGCTATTCGTACAGAAGCACCGTTTACGATATGAATACCTTCCCCTCGAGCCTTCACAGCCACGATTATTACGAGCTTGTCATTTTCGTTGAGGGCGAGATCAATTACGTTTGCGAGTCGAGCGTGTATTCTCCGAAGCGCGGGGACGTCATCATCATCCCACCGGGAAAATTCCACATGTCGAAGCTCAAGGGTGAGCGCACGCATTACAAAAGGCACGTGTTTTATCTCTATCCGAATGCCTTTGACGCGGTCGGGGCGAGCCTTGCTGAGATATTGATACGGACGAATGAGGGCGTACATTTTTCGCTTTCCTCGCGCGAGAGGGAAGAGGAGCTTTTGACGCTGACCGATAAGCTTTCCTCAGCGCTCAAAAATCGCGGTGACGGGCTTTCGCGCGCGCTTGCGTTCGGGTACATCATCGAGATCTTCTGCCTGCTTAATCGCAAGGACATCCGCCACAGCGGCGAGAGCGAGCGCTTGCCCGAGAATATCCTCGCGCTGCAGCAGTATCTTGACGCGCACTATACAGAGATCGATTCGGTATCCGAGGTCGCCGAGCACTTCTTTTACAGCCGCGAATACGTTTCAAGGCTGTTCAAAAAGTATTACGACACCACGATCCTCGACTATATCCACAAGCTCCGAATATCAAAAAGCCGCGCCCTGATTGCCGAGGGTATGCCGATAATCGACGTTTGTTATGCCGTCGGATTTTCCTCGCTTTCGACGTTCATCCGAGCCTTTCGCGCGGCGACGGATATGACACCGTCGGAGTATAGGAGGATGGTAAGAGAATAAAGATAACCCGAGCATTTTTGGCTCGGGTTATCCTATGTTGAAGATCAAAACGAGTATAATGCAATAAAGAATCGTAGCCACGTTTGGCGCAAATAGCATCACGGAAAAGTGGAAAATATGTTTATCGCGCTTTTGCGAGCTTTTGAAAAGGAATGCGGTCAGCAGGCAAATTGCGTTGATGATAAAAAGGCAAAAGTTGATGAAGGCAATCAGAAGTGCAGAGATAAATTCTGCCATTCCGTAATTTCCGGGAGTCTCGCCGTGCAATTTAATTTGTTCCAGAACTTCAATGCGATCGACTATACTTAAACATGTAAAATAGACAAGCGGAATGATCATAAGCAGAGGAACGAGGATCTTGAAAACGAGAAGAACTATGTCAAGGGGCTTGCTTTTCATGAGAGAATCACCGCAAAAACTGTAAAAATTATGGCGAGAATTCCATAAAAATATTTATCGTATTCGATCATATAATTTGCCCAGCGTTCGCTATATATTTTCAAAAGTCTTCTGTATTGGCTCCGCTTGAAGAAAGAATCGACCAACAAAGCGATCAGAAATACGATAGCGGGGAGGATAAATCGAAGCGAATATGATGAGGTGGGTGTGTCAACTATTAAGATTATAATGTTTACAATAGTGCAGAGTACTGCAAACCACGCATTTTTCAGCAAGTAAACATAATAATACTTATTAAAAACAAAACGTTCTTCGTCCTCCATACAAGGCGGCTCGTATGTAATGGTATTCCTGCAGATCGGGCATTCGCTTTTTTCGTCGACGATACATCCGCAGACGTTGCATTTTTTCATAAAATCCTCCTCCTTTGCCTTTATGAAACCATTATAGCATATATATTTGTATAAATTTTGAACAAATTTGCAAAAAGGGCTTGACACGGGGCGATTTTTGCAGTATACTATGATAAACCGATGAGAAAGAGGAGTAACAGGTTTCGAATCCCCACAGAGAGCCGCGGGTGTTGAGAATGCGGCGGGATAGGGCTTGCGAATGGACTTTCGAGGGCGAGGTGAATCTTAGTAGCCAAGACGGGTGTTCCCGTTACAGAACGAGTGTATGAAGTACACGTTGAGTGGACGCGTAGTTCGAAGGACAGCGTCAAGCAGGGTGGCACCGCAGGATTTTTTCCTGTCCCGGCTTCGGGGCGGGGATTTTTTGTTTTTAGCCGCCCGATCATCACTCATCCGCGAAAGGAGAATTAAAAATGGACAAAAAACAAATTCCCTACAAAATTTATCTGAGCGAAAACGAGCTGCCGCGCGAATGGTACAACCTCCGCGCCGATATGCAGAACAAGCCCGCTCCCCTGCTCGATCCCGCGACTCACAAGCCGATAACAGCAGAGGCTCTTTCCGCAGTTTTCTGCGACGAAGCTATCCGTCAGGAGCTTGACGACACTACGAGATTTTTCAAAATTCCCGATATAATCCGCGATTTCTATAAAATGTACCGCCCCGCGCCCCTCATCCGCGCTTATTGCCTTGAGGAAAAGCTCGGCACGCCCGCGAAGATCTATTATAAATTCGAGGGCAACAACACAAGCGGAAGCCACAAGCTCAACTCCGCGATCGCGCAGGCGTACTATGCGAAGATGCAGGGCCTCAAGGGCGTAACCACCGAAACGGGTGCGGGCCAGTGGGGCACGGCTCTTTCGATGGCTTGCGCGTACCTTGGGCTCGATTGCAAGGTCTATATGGTCAAGGTGTCCTATGAGCAGAAGCCGCACCGCCGCGAGGTTATGAAGACCTACGGCGCGACTGTCACTCCTTCCCCTTCCATGGAAACCGAGGTCGGAAGAAAGATCCTTGAGGCGCATCCCGGTACGTCGGGAAGCCTTGGCTGCGCTATCTCTGAGGCAGTCGAGGTTGCTTCGACCACCGAGGGCTATCGCTACGTTCTCGGAAGCGTGCTCAATCAGGTAATGCTTCATCAGTCCGTCATCGGACTTGAAACCAAGACTGCGCTTGACAAATACGGCGAGAAGGCTGATATTATCATCGGCTGTGCGGGCGGCGGCTCGAACCTCGGCGGACTTATCGCACCCTTCATGGGCGAGAAGCTTCGCGGCGAGGCTGATTACAGATTTATCGCGGTTGAACCTGCGTCCTGCCCCACTCTTACGAGAGGTAAATACGCATACGACTACTGCGACACCGGCATGGTCTGCCCGCTTGCAAAGATGTATACACTCGGCAGCGGATTCATCCCCGCGCCGCACCATTCGGGCGGACTTCGCTACCACGGTATGAACACCACTCTCTCCGCGCTCTACGATCAGGGACTTATGGAAGCTGTTTCGGTCAAGCAGACCGAGGTCTTCGAGGCGGCTGTCGAGTTTGCGAGAGTCGAGGGTATCCTTCCCGCGCCCGAAAGCTCGCACGCGATCAAGGTCGCGATCGACGAGGCTCTCAAGTGCAAGGAGAGCGGAGAAGAAAAGACCATCGTTTTCGGTCTGACAGGAACGGGTTACTTCGATATGCTCGCTTATGGCAAATACAATGACGGTCAGCTGACCGACTACGCGCCCACCGACGAGGAGATCGCAAAGGGCTTCGCAGGAATGCCTGTAATAGAATAATAGAAAAGGAAATAGAAAAATGAGCGAAAAGAAGGGTATGATATTCGATTTCAACGGTACTCTCGTGCTTGATTCGCATATCCATAAAGCAACCTGGAAGGACTTTTTTCCACAGCACGGCAAAGCCCCTCTCACCGACGAGGAGGCAGAAAAGAATCTTCTTGGTTGCAGTAATACAGAGATACTGACGCGCTTTTTCAGCCCTCTGACCCAAGAGGAAATTGAAAGACTCACTTATGAAAAGGAAGCGGAATACCGCCGCCGCGCGGTTCTCGATCCTACATTCGTGCTCGTTCCCGGAGTCGAGGAGTTTCTTGACTATCTCAAGGCTGAAGGCTATCCGATGATGATCGCGACCGGCTCGGAGATCAACAACGTCAAGTGCTATTTTGAATATTTCCACCTCGAGCGTTGGTTTGATTGGGAGCATATAATTTATGACGACGGCATAATGCCAGGCAAGCCCGATCCCGAGATCTATGTTCGCTCGGCGAAACTGCTCGGCAGACGCCCCGAGGACTGTGTGGTCTTCGAGGACTCCCTTTCGGGCGTTCTTGCCGCAAAACGCGCAAATATCGGCAGAGTTTACGGCTTCGGCCCCGGCTATACTCCCGCAAGATATGAATCCGTCGGCGGTGTTGACGGCGCGTTTGACAATTTCGCAAACTGGAAAAACTTCGATCTTACCTAAAATTTCATTCGACGGCTCGATCGGGCCGTCGATTTTTTCATTTATCGCGAATTATTTTATCAAAAAGACTTGACAAATTCCTTTCAATATGTTATCATTTTAGCATACTAAAGACTTAAAGAAAAATCTTGAAAGAGTAGGTTTCCGAAATGAATAAAGATATCAGAAACATATCCCGTGAGAGAATGCACGAGCTTTGGCGGGCTATCGCTCTGCTTGACACAGCGGAGGAATGCGAAAGCTTTTTTACCGATCTTTGCACGGTTGCCGAGCTTGATGAAATGGCAAAGCGGCTTGAGGTGGCAAAATGTATCGATGCGGGAATGTCATATGGCGACGCGGCTGAAAAGACGGGCGCGAGCACGGCGACGATAAGCCGAGTCAAGCGCTCGCTTTATTACGGCAACGGCGGCTACCGCACGGCGCTTGATAAGCTCGAGGGAAAAGAGGCGAAGGAAGATGAATAAGTTACGCGGCAGGATCATTGACGAGTTGCCGAGCGCTCTGCGCTCGCTGTATTCCTCGGCGGGCTATTCGTGTTACCGCACGGTCGGGTTTGAGGAATATGATCTTTTTTCTCAGTACCGCGACTTTTTGACCAGCGGTCAGATGATAACTTTTACAGGCGCAGGCGGTAGGCTCCTTGCTCTTAAACCGGATATTACGATGTCCATCATCCGCGATGCGGCGCAGGAGAAGGGCAGAAGCGACAAGTTCTTCTACAGCGAAAGTGTATATCGCGTTCCCGCAGGCGGTGATGAATTCAAGGAGATACTTCAGATCGGTCTTGAATGCATCGGCGATCTTGGCGGTTATGACCGCGCCGAGGTCGTTTCTCTTGCTTGCAAGACTCTCGAAATGACGGGACGCGAGTATAAGCTTGATATTTCGCATACAGGTCTTATTTCGGGTCTTTTTGAGCTTTTTGGAATTCCCGAAGAAGTTCGCGCAGATTTTGCAGAGGCTCTGAAGGATAAAAACGCGCCGTTGATCTCCCTTCTTTGCGAAAAGAATGGAATCGCACCCGAAAATTCAAAAAAACTTATCGAATTCTCGAGATTCTCGCTTCCGATAAGAGATGCAGTTCGTGAGCTTCGCACACTTGGATTTGGCGATAATGCAAAGTCAGCAGAAGCGATAGAGATGCTCGAACTTATCGCATATACGCTTACCGAAAGCGAAGCTGCTTGTGTGTCGCTTGATTTCTCGGTCATTCACGGAATGAATTACTATGACGGAACCGTTTTTGCGGGATATATCGACGGCGTTGCCGAGGCTGTCCTCAAGGGCGGAGAATACGGAAAGCTGATAGAAAAGATGGGTCGCGAGGGCAGCGGACTCGGATTTGCGCTATACACCGACTTGCTCGAGCGTCTTGATGACGGTGAGAAGAATTTTGCGGCGGACGTGATGCTCGTTTGCGGTGACGCTTCTCCCGAATCTATTGCGGAGGCGGTCAAGAATATCCGCGAATCGGGCAGGACCGTGCTCGTTCAAAAGGGACGTGCGGGCGCCGAAAGATGCGCCGAGGTCGTTGTTCTCGGCGGGGAGGTCTGACAATGGAAAACAAAAAATATTTGAACGTCGCTTTGCCGAAGGGCAGACTCGGCGAAAAGGTCTATTCCTATTTCGAGCGTGAGGGCATGGAGGCGGAAGGCATCCGCGAGGAGAGCCGCAAGCTTGTCTTTGAAAA
>JAZSOQ010000063.1:0-18290 GCA_045537015.1 Eubacteriales bacterium | reverse complement strand
GGATTTTACGATCCTTCCTTTGTCGTACTCTTTTTCTCCTCTTTTTGAGCCTTTTTCTTTTACTATCCTTGTTTTTCTCATATTTGCATAGCAAAAGGCTGAGCCTCTTGCTTGCTTTTTAAGCATTTGACTCAGCCCCAGAAGAGAGTGCGAACTTTATAGTTTGGTGTTCTGAACAAAGTCGTTTTGAGGGATTGCGACCTCTGCGGAGGTCGCGCGATATATCGGCTGTGCCGATACGATATACCGCGGGGCGGCACGATATGCTTCGCACGATATGCCGCTTCGCGGCGTAGATCACGTCCGCGAAGCGGACATATCGTATCGAAGATATATCGTATTTATATATCGTATGAGCGCAGCGAATATATCGTGTTTACCGACCTATTCTGCTTCGAAACAATAAATATTTCCGTAGCTCCAATTATAATCACTTCCGCCCTGACGGTCGAAGGTGAGCCAGAAATATCGAGTTCGCGAGCCGAGCTTCAGGGGCATCACGCAGCCCCAGCCGCGGAATCCGCCGTCGGGATAGTTGAATTTTGCTGTCTGCATTCCGTCTTTCGAATAGATGCGGTATTCGGAGCGTTTGTGGAAATCGTTTCCGCAGACGAAGTAAAGGTCGTTCTTCTCACGGACGAAAACTCCACCCGTTTCGGACGCGCCTTCGACGCCTTTTCCGATGTATCTGAAGCCATCGAAGGGATCGTGTGATTCAAAAAATACGTAAACGTACTTCCTTGTTTCGCGGTCGAGGCGGCAGATGGCAAGCAGCCAGCGGTCGGTGGCGGCGTCGTAGATCAGATCGGGATCCTCGTCGCCCTTGAAGCCGACGAAGTCGGTCATTTTGGAGTTCTCATCAGCCTTTGGCATAAGGGTGACGTCGGCGAGATTCACGCCGAAGCGCGGGTCGCCGTCGAATGCGCCGTGCGCGAGGATGTGCTCGTGCTCGAATGAGCTGACCCAGACGTACCATTGCTTTTTATCTCTGTGATAGAGCAGAACGGGGGCGAGGTAGCCGCGCCAGAAAGAGTCGCCGCAATCGTAAAAGAGCGCGCCTGTCATCTCGAATTGCATCGTTCCGGGGATCCAAGAAAATATCGCCTGATAACTGCCCGCTTGTAAGCGGACGGAGGCTGTAAAGTATACCTTTCCGTTTTCGACGATCATACTTCCGTCCTCGTATCGGATGGGACGGAGATCGGCAATCGAAACGCCGTTGTCAAGATATGATGAAACGCGCGCAACGCTGACCTCGCCCGAGGCGAAGAGCGACACGTATCCGTTGCTGAAAGATGCATATCGATTTGACTCTTTGAACTTCGGTTCTTCAACGGTTATGAGAAATTCCGCTTTGCCGTTGACTTTATAATATACGTCAAACGCGCCCGGGCGGCAACTGACGAGCCACGCGGAGCTTTTCGCGAAGGATTCGGGCAGTGGGATCTCCTCGCGGTGATCTTCACAGAGGTAGAGAAGAGAGGAGCCGTCAACAGTCAGCGATGCGGTCAGGTCGGGCAGATGGAAAACGAAACCCATCTTGCCGCAAAGGCATTCCGCCTCTGCCTCATAAGTCGCGAAGGGGAAGAATTGGCAAAAGATGCGCTCGGCACTTCCTCCCGAAATTTTATATCTGTTTCCGCAGACCGATTCGACGCAGTTTTCGCTGATCTCAACGGCAGGATAAAGGTCGCCGCGCGTGTCGTGCACGAAGTCCTTAAAGAAGTCCATCCCTCCCATTGGGATCTGCATGTTTTTATACATTGACAAAGAAAATTTCCGCTTGAATTGTTTGTAAAGAGAGCTCATAAAACACCTTCCTCTGCCGTTTCTTTTGTGATTGAAAATGACGCTGTTGTAAATGCGTTATTTGCAATTAAATTATACCATAAAAGCCATACCGAATCAAGCAAAATCGGCAAAAATGCGCCTTTGGGTTTTTTTGCCGCAAAAAGTCGGTTTTTGTTTTGAGCAAAATGTTGATTTTCTATGTAATTACTTATATTAATTGTAGTTTATGTTGCCGAATATGTTTTTATTATATTGACAAGAAATTTCTTTTGTGCTATAATGTAAGATGTCGTAGATTGGTCGGTTAGCGTTAAATCGGCCTGCGAGTCGAAGCTACTACCCCAATTCGACTTCCTATGAAAAAGCGTTTTTTTGCCGAAGATAAGACCATTCAAAGGAGGATTTTTTATGGGAGCAAAGATCACCATTATCGGAGCCGGTAACGTCGGCTCAACGATCGCGTTTGCACTTTCGGACGAGGATATTGCGTCCGAAATAGTTCTGATCGACATCAACAAGGATAAGGTAGAGGGCGAGGCGATGGACATCGCTCAGGGTACCTTCTTCCGCCAGCCTATTTCCATCATAGCGGGTGACTACGAGGATGCGAAGGGCTCGGATATCGTCATCATCACCTCGGGCGTTGCGCGCAAGCCCGGACAGACCCGTCTCGACTTGGCACAGATAAACCTCAATATCATGAAGAGCATCACGCCGAGCATCGTCAGCGTTTGCCCGAATGCGCTTTACGTTATCGTAAGCAACCCGATGGATATTATGACCTACGCGTTTACCAAATATTCGGGACTTCCCGAAAGCCAGATCATCGGCTCAGGCACTCTTCTTGACACCGCCCGTCTGCGCTATGCTCTTTCCGAGCATTACGGCGTTTCGCAGAGAAGTATCCACGCGTACGTTTTCGGCGAGCACGGCGACACCTCCTTTGTTCCCTGGTCGAGAGCATTCGTATCCTGCGTTCATATCGACGAGTATCACAGAGTAATGGCGCAGAAGATTCCGGATCTCAAGCCGCTCGACAGGGACTATATAAACGACTATGTCCGCAATTCGGGCGCGCAGATAATCAAGAACAAGGGCGCAACCTTCTACGCGATCGCGCAGACGGTCTGCCAGCTTTGCAGCATGCTCCTTGCATCCTCCGATTCGCTCCTCATGGTATCCTCGATGATGCACGGTGAATACGGAATTGAGGACGTGTGCCTCTCAACACTCACACTTGTCGGCCCCCACGGAATCCACGGTAAGGTACCGATGGATCTGACATACGAGGAGATCAGACAGCTCAACGCGAGCGCAGAAGCGCTCAAGAGCGTCATCTCCAAGCTGACATTCTGATTTTAGGAAATTATTTTTGAAAGGATAAAGATAATGAAGTACAGTTACTATCCCGGTTGTACTCTGAAGAACAAGGCAAAGGATCTCGACGCTTATGCAAGAGCTTCCGCGCAGGCACTTGGCTTCGAGCTTGAAGAGATCGAGAACTGGCAGTGCTGCGGCGGTGTTTATCCCCTCGGCAGTGACGAGATCGCAACCAAGCTCTCCTCGGTTCGTGCGCTGAACGAAGCGAAGGAAAAGGGTCAGGATCTTGTTACCCTCTGTTCCGCGTGCCATCACGTCATCAAACGCGTTAACGATGACATGAAGAACGTTGACGACATCCGTTTCAGAGCAAACAACTACCTCAAGCTTGACACCCCCTATGCGGGTGAGACGAAGGTCGTTCACTTCCTTGAGCTGCTTCGCGACACCATCGGCTTTGACGAGCTGAAGAAGCGCGTTGTCAAGCCCCTCACCGGCAAGAAGATCGGCGCTTACTACGGCTGTCTGCTCCTTCGCCCCTCGGGCATCCTCGCATTTGACGATCCCGAGAATCCCAAGATCATCGAGGACTTCATCCGCGCTCTCGGCGCAACTCCCGTGATCTACCCCTACCGCAACGAGTGCTGCGGCGGCTATATCTCTCTCAAGGAAAAGGATATGGCAAAGAATATGTGCGATAAGATCACAGAGAGCGCATCCGGCTTCGGCGCGGATATGCTCATCACGGCTTGTCCCCTTTGCATGTATAACCTCAACAAGAGCGCATCGAAGGACATTCCCGTTTATTACTTTACCGAGCTCCTCGCAGAGGCTCTCGGACTTAAGGAGGAGGCGTGAGTATGAGTCACGGAAAGAATCAGGCAGATCAGATCCGCGAGATCAGCGGAACCAATCCTCTTAAGTGCATGAAGTGCGGCAAGTGCTCGGCTACCTGCCCCGCATTCAATGAGATGGACATCAAGCCCCATCAGTTTGTATCTTACGTTGCAAACAATAATGTAGAGGAGCTTGTCAAGAGCGAATCGCTCTGGAAGTGCCTTTCTTGCTTTGCGTGCGTTGAGCGTTGCCCCAGAGACGTTAAGCCCGGCAAGATCATTGACGCGGCTCGTCAGCTCGTAGTCCGCGAGCGCGGCGGCAGCTATCTTACCGCAGATGAGATCCCCGAGCTTCTTGACGATGAGACTCCTCAGCAGCTCCTCGTCAGCGCATACAGAAGATATAAGAGGTGAGCAGAATGCAGAGAATTGGTGTATTTGTCTGTCATTGCGGTAGCAACATCGCCGCAACGGTAGACGTTAAAAAGGTTGTCGAGGTGATCGCCTCCGAGCCCGGTGTCGTACATGCTGAAGATTATCAGTACATGTGCTCCGAGGCAGGTCAGGAAAAGATCGCCATCGCAGTAAGAGAGAAGAAGCTGACCGGCATCGTCGTTTGCTCCTGCTCTCCCCGTATGCACGAGGCTACCTTCAGAAAGGCTGCAGAGCGTGCGGGCATCAACCCCTATATGGTTGAGATCGCAAACATCCGTGAGCATTGCTCCTGGATCCATAAAGATATTAACGAGGCGACCGAAAAGGCAGTTATCCTTGCACGTGCCGCAGTTGCAAAGGTCAACCTCAACACTCCCCTCACCCCCGGCGAGAGCCGCGTAACCAAGCGCGCACTCGTTATCGGCGGCGGTATCGCAGGTATTCAGACCGCGCTTGATATCGCAGACGCGGGCTACAAGGTAGACATCGTTGAGAAGACCCCCTCCATCGGCGGAAGAATGTCCCAGCTGGACAAGGCCTTCCCCACACTCGACTGCTCGGCTTGTATCCTTACTCCTAAAATGGTTGAGGCAGCCGCTCACGAGAACATCACGATTTATACATACAGCGAAGTTGAAAAGGTCAGCGGCTTTGTAGGCGACTTTACAGTCGATATCCGCAAGAAGGCAAGATTTATCGACGCCGACAAGTGTACCGGTTGCGGTGCTTGCCAGGAAAAGTGCCCCTCCAAGAAGACTCCCAGCGAGTTCAACAGAGGCCTCGGCAACAGAACCGCTATCTACACTCCCTTCGCACAGGCTATCCCGAACGTACCCGTAATCGACACCGAGGCTTGCATCAAGTTCAAGACCGGCAAGTGCGGTCTCTGCCAGAAGATCTGTGCAGCGGGCGCGGTTGATTATACTCAGAAGGATGAGATCGTAACCGAAAAGTACGGCGCGATCGTTGTTGCAACCGGTTTCGACACCATCAATCTTGACAAGTACGACGAGTACGCATACAACCAGAGCCCCGACGTTATCACCTCCCTCGAGCTCGAGAGAGTTATGAACGCCGCAGGTCCTACACACGGTCATCTCGAGAGACTTTCTGACGGTAAGGCTCCCAAGGAGATCGTATTCATCCAGTGTGTCGGCAGCCGTTGCTCGGATGACAGAGGCAAGCCCTACTGCTCCAAGATCTGCTGCATGTATACCGCAAAGCACGCAATGCTCATCCGCGATAAGTATCCGGATGTAAACGTAACCGTATTCTACATCGACGTTCGTACCCCCGGTAAGAACTTTGACGAGTTCTACCGCCGCGCTGTTGAGCAGTACGGTGTAAATTATGTCAAGGGTCAGGTTGGTAAGGTTATTCCTCAGCCGGGTGGCAAGCTCCTCGTTCAGGGAAGCGACCTTCTTGACAACAAGCAGATCCTCAAGGAAGCTGATATGGTAGTTCTTGCTACCGCGATCGAGCCCAACAAGGACGTAAGAAAGATCGCTACAATGCTCACCGCAAGTATCGATACCAATAACTTCCTCACCGAGGCTCACGCAAAGCTTCGTCCCGTTGAGTCTCCCACAGCGGGTATCTTCCTCTCCGGCGTTGTTCAGGGACCGAAGGATATCCCCGAGACCGTTTCTCAGGCGGGCGCGGCTGCTGTCAAGGTCGTCGGACTCCTTGCAAAGGATAAGCTCACGACCAACCCCTGCACCGCGAAGGCAGACGAGCTTCTCTGTAATGGCTGCTCGAGCTGCGCGAACGTATGTCCCTACGGTGCTATCTCTTATGAGGACACTCTCGTCAACGACCACGGTATCCGTGAGACCCGCCGCATAGCGATCGTCAACAGCGCGCTCTGCCAGGGATGCGGTGCTTGTACAGTTGCTTGTCCTTCGGGAGCTATGGACCTTCAGGGCTTCTCTAACAGACAGATCTTGTCGGAGGTAGATGCAATATGTCGGTAAATAATGAATTCAGACCCAAGATAGTTGCTTTCTGTTGCAACTGGTGCAGCTATGCGGGCGCGGACCTTGCGGGAAGCTCGAGACTTGCTTACCCCGCAGACGTAAAGATCATCCGCGTGCCCTGCTCTTGCCGTGTAAATCCTATGTTCATCCTTCGTGCTTTTGAAAAGGGCGCTGACGGCGTTATCATCTGCGGATGCCACCCCGGCGACTGCCACTACAGCACAGGTAACTACTACGCAAGAAGAAGAATGACCCTTCTGTTCTCGATGCTCGACTACATCGGCGTTGAGAAGGGACGCACCCGCGTTGAGTGGGTATCCGCAGCAGAGGGTGTTAAGTTCTCTGATACAATGAATGACTTCGTAGCCAAGATCAAGGGTCTCGGCGAGAACGTCAGATTGGGGGATCTGAGATGCAAGAACTGATTACTCGCGCAAAGGAACTCCTTGCGAACGGTACCGTAGCAAGAGTTCTGGGCTGGAAGATCGGCGATATGCCCTACAATCCCGAGCCCGCTTACTTTGAGACCGTAGAAAGCCTTGATAAGTTCGTATACAACGGCTTCTGCGGCGCAAACCTTTCCAAATACATGATCGAGGCATCCAAGCTCGAGGGCAAGACTCTCGTTTGCCTCAAGCCCTGCGATACATACAGCTTCAACCAGCTCATCACCGAGCACCGCGTTGACCGCGACAAGGCGTACATCATCGGCGTTGGCTGTAAGGGCAAGCTCGATATCGAGAAGATCAAGAAGACAGGCATCAAGGGTATCACCGCGATCAGCGGCGCCGAGATGACCGACGCTTGCGACACTCTCGAGATCGATACTATATATGGTAAGAAATCCTGCTCTTATGCTGACGGAATGCTCGAGCGTTGCCACGTCTGCAAGGGCAAGGAGCACAAGATCTATGATGAGATCATCGGCGAGTCGAGAGACACCGCTGACGGCGAGAGATTCGCAGAGGTTGCAAGAATCGAGGCTATGAGCCCCGAGGAGAAGTTCGAGTTCTTCAAGTCCGAACTCTCCAAGTGCATCCGTTGCAACGCGTGCAGAAACGTATGCCCCGCATGCTCCTGCCGCAAGTGCGTATTCGACAGCACCAAGTTCGATTCCGCTCAGAAGGCGAACGTTGATTCCTTCGAGGAAAAGATGTTCCACATCATCCGCGCGTTCCACGTTGCGGGCAGATGCACCGACTGCGGCGAGTGCAGCAGAGTATGTCCTCAGGGCATCCCGCTCCACCTGTTCAACAGAAAGTTCATCAAGGACATCAACGAGATCTACGGCGAGTACGTAGCGGGCGCAGAGGCAGGAAGCCGCGCTCCTCTCGTAAACTTCGACACCGAGGACGCAGAGCCCTCCATCGTCAATGAAAGGTGAGTATAGAGATGTATAAGATAGCTAAAGAAAATCTGGCGTCCTTATTCGCCCTTATCCACGAAACAAATGAGCTCTACCTGCCCGTGCAGGTTGCGGGACAGACCAACTTCGCGGCTTATACCGCAGAGGCAAATGTCGATCTTGACACCCTCAAGACCGTAAAGTCCCCCAAGGACGTGTTCTTCCCCCAGAGCGAGACCCTTTATACTTGTAATAAGGAAGATAATAAACTCAAGATCACTCCCGAAGCACTTGTTGACGCTCCTTTCGTCGTTTTCGGAATGAAGGCTTGCGACATCAAGGGTCTTGAGGTCCTTGACAGAGTATTCCTCTCGGATCCCGTTGACTCCTTCTATGCTGCTCGCCGCGAGCACGGCACCATCGTCGCTCTCGCTTGCCACGAGCCCGAGGAGAGCTGCTTCTGTAAGGTATTTGGTGTTGACTGCACCGAGCCCGCTGCAGACGTTGCAACCTGGATGATCGAGGGTGAGCTCTACTGGAAGGCTCTCACCGCAAAGGGCGAGAAGCTGACCGAGGCGGTCAAGTCCCTCCTTACCGAGACGTGCGAGGCAAAGGTCGAGGCAGAGAAGAGCGCAGTTAAGGAAATTGTAGAAAAGCTTCCTTATTCCAATCTCTCTCTCGAGGGCTGGAACGGCGACGTTCTCACCGAGAAATTCAACGACGAGCTCTGGAATGAGCTTTACAAGCCCTGTCTTGCGTGCGGCACCTGCACTTTCGTGTGCCCCACCTGCCAGTGCTACGATATCAAGGACTACAACACGGGTAACGGCGTGCAGAGATACCGCTGCTGGGACTCCTGCATGTACTCCGATTTCACAATGATGGCTCACGGTAACAACCGTAACAGCCAGATGCAGAGATTCAGACAGAGATTCATGCACAAGCTCGTCTACTTCCCTGCAAACAACGACGGTATGTATTCCTGCGTAGGATGCGGACGTTGCGTGGACAAGTGCCCCGCTTCTCTCAATATCGTCAAGGTCATCAAAGCATTCAGCGAGAAGGGAGATAAGTGATAATGAGCAACCACGAACACAATCACGGCGAGCATGAATGCACATGCTTCCCCGGCTTTAAGCACGACGTTCTGATCCCCCAGATCGGTATCATCACCGATATCCGCGAGGAGACCCCCGACGTCAAGACCTTCCGCGTTAATGCTCCCGAGGGCGGCAAGCTCTTCGAACATATGCCCGGCCAGTGCGCAATGCTTTGCGTTCCCGGCGTAAGCGAGGGTATGTTCTCGATCACATCCTCCCCCACAAACAAAGAATATCAGGAATTCAGTATCAAGAGATGCGGAATGCTCACAGAGATGCTCCACAGCCTCGAGGTCGGTTCCGAGATCACAGTAAGAGGTCCCTACGGCAATAACTTCCCCGTTGATACCGTGCTGAAGGGCAAGGATCTCGTATTCATCGCCGGCGGTATCGGACTTGCTCCTCTCCGTTCGGTAATCAACTACGTTATCGACAACAGAGCCGATTACGGTAAGGTAGACATCATCTACGGTTCCCGTTCGGCTGACGACCTCGTTCAGCTCAAGGAGATCAAGGAAGTATGGATGAACACTCCCGGTGTAAACGTACACCTCACCATCGACCGCGAGCAGGAGGGCTGGGACGGCCACGTCGGATTCGTTCCCACCTTCGTTAAGGAGCTCGGCGAGGCAGGACAGGTTGAGTTTGGTATCAACACCATCTCCCTTATCTGCGGACCTCCCATCATGATCAAGTTCGTTCTCGGCGCACTCAATGATATGGGTGTTTCCAAGACACAGATCTACACCACACTCGAGCTTCGCATGAAGTGCGGCGTCGGCAAGTGCGGCAGATGCAATATCGGTTCCAAGTATGTCTGCAAGGACGGACCGGTATTCCGCTTCGACGAGGTCGACGAGCTTCCCCCCGAGTATTAATCAACATCTAAACTGAATTTTTTGAAAGGACTTATACCGAATATGGAAAATATGGTTAATGTGTATTTCTTCGGCAAGAAATACAGCGTTCCCGCAGACCTTACCATCATGACGGCTATGGAGTATGCAGGCTACACCCTCAAGAGAGGTTGCGGCTGCCGCCACGGTTTCTGCGGAGCTTGTGCTACTATTTACAGAATCAAGGGTCAGAATGAACTCAAGACCTGCCTCGCTTGCCAGACTCAGGTACAGGAAGGTATGTACGTTGCATCCATCCCCTTCTTCCCCACCGATAAGAGAACTTATGAGATCAACGAGATCAAGCCCGACCAGAAGGTCATGATGGAGCTTTATCCCGAGATCTACTCCTGCATCGGCTGCAACGCCTGCACCAAGGCGTGCACACAGTCGCTCAACGTTATGCAGTACATCGCTTATGCACAGAGAGGCGAGTTCGAGAAGTGCGCAGAGGAATCCTTCGACTGCGTATCCTGCGGATGCTGCTCGGTTCGCTGCCCCGCAGAGATCTCGCATCCTCACGTAGGACTTCTTGCAAGACGTCTCACCGGTAAGTATATCGCTCCCGAGACCGAGCATCTTATCAACCGCGTTGACGAGATCAACAAGGGTGCTTACGACGAGCTCATCGAAAAGGTAATGCAGAAGCCCATTGCAGAAATGCAGGAGCTCTACAACACCAGAGATATTGAGAAATAAGGAGGGTAATGAGAATGTATACTCAGGAAATGCTTGATTCCATAAAGAAACTTGAAGCATCGCGCGAAGCACGTATGGCAACAGAGCCCAGACGTATGACCGCGGACGAGAAGAGTGCCCTTCTTAAGGCATACCACCCCGACTACCGCGAGGATGGCTTTGTTGAGATCAAGGTTGGTCCCAACAAGGGCGAAAAGGTTCCTTGCGAGCTCGGTCAGCTTCTTCACTCCAACAGCCGTATCCTCGGCGAGAAGATCGACCTCAGTAAGGTAGATTACGACGTTGACGTTCTCGTTATCGGCGGCGGCGGCGCAGGCTGCGCAGCTGCAATCGAGGCTCACGAGGCAGGCGCAAACGTAATGATCGTTACAAAGCTCCGCATCGGTGACGCTAACACCATGATGGCAGAGGGCGGCATCCAGGCTGCAGACAAGCCCCACGACCCTCCCGTTCAGCACTATCTCGACGCTTTCGGCGGCGGACACTTCGCAGCTCGCCCCGAGCTTCTCAGACGTCTCGTTATGGAAGCTCCCGACGCTATCCGTTGGCTCAACGACCTCGGCGTTATGTTCGATAAGGACGCAGAGGGCAACATGGTCACCACCCACGGCGGCGGAACCTCCAGAAAGAGAATGCACGCTTGTAAGGACTACTCGGGCGCGGAGATCATGAGAACCGTTCGCGACGAGGTTCTTAACCGTCAGGTTCCCGTTGTTGAGTTCACCGCAGCTGTTGAGCTCATCAAGGACGAAAAGGGTCAGGTTGCCGGCGCTGTTCTTCAGAACATCGAGACCGAGGATTACCTCGTTGCAAAGGCAAAGACCGTTATCATCGCAACCGGCGGTGCAGGACGTCTCCACTATCAGGGCTTCCCCACATCCAACCACTACGGCGCAACCGCAGACGGTCTCGTTCTCGGCTACCGCGCAGGTGCTCCCCTCCTTTATCAGGACACCATTCAGTACCATCCGACCGGAGCTATCTTCCCCGCACAGATCAAGGGCGCGCTCGTTACCGAGAAGGTCCGTTCGATCGGCGCAATGCTCGTAAACTCCGAGGGTGAGGCATTCATGCATCCCCTTGAGACCCGTGACGTTTCTGCGGCATCCATCATCCGTGAGTGCTCCACCAACGGCAAGGGCGTAAACACTCCCAGCGGCAAGGGCGTATGGCTTGATACTCCCATGATCGAAAAGCTCCACGGCGAGGGAACCATCGAGAAGAGAATCCCCGCTATGATGCGTATGTACATGAACTACGGAATCGATATGAGAAAGGTTCCGATCCTCATTTACCCCACCCTCCACTATCAGAACGGCGGTCTCGAGATCGGCGGCGAGGGCTTCACAAAGGCTATCCCCAACCTCCTTGTTGCAGGTGAGGCTGTCGGCGGTATCCACGGAAGAAACAGACTTATGGGTAACTCCCTCCTTGACATCATCGTATTCGGCCGTAACGCAGGTAAGGCAGCAGCGGCTAAGGCAAAAGAAGTTGAGCTCGGCACCATGAACCTTGACCACCTCCAGGCTTACGCTGAGGAGCTCAAGGCGGCAGATGCGACCGCAGAGGGCGTATCTCCCATGCTTCTTCCCAACTACGCTCGCCACGAAAGATAATAGGGGGCGACAAATAAACAATGGAGTTTATTTCTAAGCTCATCAACCCCGGAAGTGCGGCAGTAGTGCTTCTCGGAGCGTTCTTTATCACCTTCCTCGGCTATTGCCTCGGCAGGATCTCGATCAAGGGCGTTTCGCTCGGCACAGCAGGTGTCTTCCTTACAGCACTCCTTTTCGGATATCTTTTCACCCTTCCCGGGCTCGAAAATATTCCTGTTCTTTCGAAATTTTTCATAGCTGATGCTTCGGCATCAGCTATGGATAGCTACGGTTTTATCGGAGACATCGGACTTGTCCTCTTCGTTACCGCAGTCGGATCTATCGCAGGTCCCAACTTCTTCCGCGATCTTAAGAAGAACGCGAAAACATATCTCCCCATGGGAGCGATCATTATTATAATCGGTGCAGGTGTTGCAACCGCATTCGCGCTCATCCCCGGAATCGGCTCGGCTTTCGCAAGCGGAGTTCTCTCGGGAGCTCTCACCTCCACCCCCGCATTCTCCGCAGCTAAGGAGATCGCAGGTGATAATTCCGCTATGGTATCCCTCGGTCAGGCTATCTCCTATCCCTTCGGAGTTGTAGGCGTTGTTCTCTTCGTTCAGATCATGCCGAAGATCCTCAAGGCCGATATGGCAAAGGAAAGAGCCCTCATCGCCGCCCCTGCAAAGACTGAGGCTTCAAAGGCCGAGGCAAAGAAGGAAAAGAAGAGATTTGACATTGACGGTTTCGGCTTTGCCGCTTTCGGACTTGCAGTCGTTTTCGGACTTCTTCTCGGCTCGATCAAGATCCCGCTCACTTCCGCGGGCTTTGGCGGCTCTTGCTTCTCGCTCGGTATGACCGGCGGTCCGCTGATCATGGCGCTCATCCTTGCGCACTTCGGACACATCGGCCCGCTCAATATGAGAGTTAATACTCAGGTTCTCAAGATCTTCCGCGAATTCGGACTCGTTCTCTTCCTTCTCGGCGCAGGCGTCGAGGGCGGCGTTCAGCTCGTCGAGCAGATCCAGAACTCCGAGTACGGACTTATGATCGTTCTCTACGGCTTTATCGCAGGTGTAATTATCACCCTCATCCCGATGGTGGTCGGCTACATCTTCGCAAGAAAGATCTGCAAGCTTCCCCTTCTCAATACCCTCGGCTCGATCACCGGCGGTATGACATCGACCCCCGCACTCGGTACTCTTATCAGCGTTGCCGAGACCGACGACGTTGCGGGCGCGTATGCTTCTACATATCCGATCGCACTTGTGCTTGTCGTATTTGCTTGCCAGATCATTGGTATTATTGTTTAATTTATTTTCAGGAGAAAACTTAAAATGCGTGAAATTAACGTACAGCAGATCATCGATACCGTTGAAAGACTCTGTATCGATGCTAACAACCATCTTCCCTCCGACGTAAAGTGCGCGATCAAGAATTGCCGCGCTTGCGAGGACGGCAAGATCGCTCAGGGCGTTCTTGATAACATTATCGAGAACTTTGAGATCGCAGACAACGAGAACGTACCGATCTGTCAGGATACCGGTATGGCTTGTGTATTCCTTGAGATCGGTCAGGATCTCCACATCGTTGGCGGCGACCTCACCGAGGCTATCAACGAGGGCGTACGACGCGGATATGCTAACGGCTACCTCCGTAAGTCCGTTGTTGGCGACCCCGTTCGCCGCGGCAACACCGGCGACAACACTCCCGCAATGATCTACACCGAGATCGTTCCCGGCGAGAACCTCAAGATCACTCTCGGCCCCAAGGGCTTCGGAAGCGAGAATATGTCCGCTATCCGTATGTTCAAGCCCTCCGCAGGTCTTCAGGGCATCAAGGACTTCATCATCGAGACCGTTGAGGCTGCAGGCCCCAACCCCTGTCCTCCCATCGTAGTCGGCGTCGGAATCGGCGGCACCTTCGATAAGGCTGCTCTCCTTGCAAAGAAGGCTATCATGAGACCCATCGACTCCTCTCATCCCGATCCTTACTATGCTGACCTCGAGAAGGAAATGCTCGAGAAGATCAACGCCCTCGGCATCGGCCCCCAGGGCTTCGGCGGCAAGACCACCGCTATCGGTCTCAATATCGAAACTCTCCCCACTCACATCGCGGGTATGCCCTGTGCAATCAACATCAACTGCCACGTTACCCGTCATAAAACGGAGGTACTCTAATCATGGCAAGAAAGATCACACTTCCCCTTACCGAGGAACTTGCAAAGACCCTCAAAGCTGGTGACGAGCTTCTCGTTACCGGTGTAATCTACACCTCCCGTGACGCAGGTCACAAGAGAATGTGCGAGACTCTCGCTGCAGGCGAGAAGCTTCCCTTCGATCCCACCGATGCAACCATCTACTACGTTGGTCCCACTCCCGCAAAGCCCGGTCAGGTTATCGGCTCTGCAGGACCCACCACCAGCGGACGTATGGACGCTTACGCTCCCACAATGATGAGCGTTGGCGCACGCGGCATGATCGGTAAGGGCGCACGCCTTCCCGAAGTTGTTGAAGCTATGAAGAAGTATTCGGGCGTTTACTTCGGTGCTATCGGAGGCGCAGGCGCACTTCTTGCAAAGTGCATCAAGAGCTGCGAGCTCATCGCTTACGAGGACCTCGGCGCAGAGGCTCTCCGCAAGCTCTACATCGAGGATATGCCCCTTGTTGTTATCATCGACAGCGAAGGCAATAACCTCTACGAGTCCGGCCGCAAGGCTTACCTCGAGAGCAAGTAATTGCAAAAAAACGGCTCATCGCACGCGGTGAGTCGTTTTTTTTGTAAACATTGCTATATTTTTTTGGGAAAAAGTGCAAAAGGTCTTGACAAATTCGATAAAATGTTGTATCATTAAGCTACCAATAAAATTTATGGAGGATACCATGAAAAAACTTACAGCACTTCTTGTTGCCATCGTTCTTCTTGTAAACATGATGGCTATCTGTGCATCTGCAGCTAATTACGCTAATGCACAGCCTATCGACATTACGAATAACACCAAGTGGGTCACTTTGTACGAAATGTACGAAAAGAAGCTCCCCATCGTAAGAGCTGACGCTGTTTTCATTCCCTCAATTGAGTATGAAGCTGCAACCGCTCCCGGATCCGGTATGCGTACCATCACCATCACCGACTGGGCAGAGAAGGGCATGACTGCTTACTTCGATGACTATTTCAACCTCGGCGACGGCTTCTTTATGTATGACGGCGTTTGGGCAAACTCCGTTGCAGATCCCTACGACCATGGTCTTATGTCTTACACCTTCAATGTAGCCGAGACCGGCACATACGAGATCGTATTCCTCGGCTGCGCTCAGATCACGGACGCAAACCTTGATAATGATCAGAAGGACCGTGGATTTGCATTCCAGATCGACGACGGCGACATTATGCAGGTCAATATTTCCGATACTGAAGGCATTTTCCGCGAGTATAGCTACAACTACAACAAGGCTGATCTTGAGGCAGGTCGTCTCTACACCACCAATGGTGTTAACAACAAGTATTACCAGCCTACATACTACTATGGCATTCAGATCGCTCTGACTGCAGGTTCCCACACCCTTGATTTCTATCACCTCTTCTCCAGCGGCGATTACGCATTCGAAAGCGGCAACGGCCCCCGTCTTAACTACTTCGGCGCATACGTTCAGAAGTACCTGACCGATGCTGAGCTCGCTACCTACGTATATCCCGAGCTCACCACCGAGGAAGAGACCACCGAGGCTCCCAAGCCCGAGACCACCCAGGCTCCCGAGACCCAGGCTCCCGAGACTCAGGCTCCTGAAACTCAGGCTCCCGAGACCCAGGCTCCCGCAACCCAGGCTCCCACCACCGAGGCTCCCAAGTCCGAGGGCGGATGCGGCGCAATGGTAGGCTTCGGCACCATCCTTGCCATCATCCCCGCAGCAGTTCTCGTTATCAAGAAGAAGAGAGACTGATCATAATTTAATAAATAGAGCCAACGGCTATGCCGTTGGCTCTATTTATTGTTGGCGAAAGAAAGCGGAATTCAACTACAAGTAGAATTAATTACATAAAACTCAACATTCTTACTATTGCAAGTTGAATAGTGCTGTGCTATAATATACTCACAAGATAGCTATCTCATAAAAAGCTTGGAGGATTAATTATGTTAGATCAAAAAGTATTTGGCGAAAAGCTTCGCAATCATAGAAAAAGACTCGGGATGACTCAGGAGGAGGTAGCAGAGAAGGTGGGCGTGTCTCCACAGGCGATATCCAAATGGGAATCGGGAGATTGTTTGCCAGATTGCTTCAATCTGAAAGCTATCAGTGATGTTTATAATATTTCTGCCGACGTATTGCTTGAAACAGAATCGGATGGAGATATTGATGCTGTTGCAGATAAGATTGAGCAGCTGGCTACGGAGTTCATTTGGGCAAACGAAAAATGTGACCGTGAAAATGGCAATATCCATAAAGAACTCGGAGATGACCTGTGGCAGATGTGGAAGGGGATATACTTCGCGGAAGAAGGAAATACCAATCAAAAGGAAGAAAGTCAAAAGCGCGGAAATACCCGAGTTGCCGGTTCGTATGGAACAAAGATTTGGGACGACGAAGGCGTTGCGTGCGTTATTAAATCTGAATTGATAAAAAAGCTGTCGCTTTCAGACGAGAGTATCGTAGATGTGATCACTGCGCTTTGCAGTGAAGACGGGCAAAGATTGATATTGTCTTTGCAATGTGACCATCCGACATCGAAACAAGAACTCATTGAAAAGACCAAAATTGAAATTCATCGTCTGAATGAGCTTTTGATTATGTTTACAGAGAATCGAATAATTGAGTATGAAGACTGTCACTCGTCTGTTCCGGGATATTTGATCAGCTCGCATTGCGGTGTTGTTGCTTATATGACACTTGCTGCGATGTATATTCTCAATAAAAAAGTATACACGGCTTCTCATCATCTCAAAGGCTGAATATTCGACCCGCCCCGCGTTTTGCTGGGCGGGTTGAATGCATCAAAGCAGAAAACTTTGTTCGCGCTCTCGAAATCAGCCTTCCCCGGTGGGGGAAGGTGGCGCGAAGCGACGAATGAGGCGCCTAATAAGATACAGTTTTTCGCGTCAGCGAAAATCTTCCAAAAGGTTACTACACGAAATGTTTTTTGATGACTAAATCAAGTGCGAACGGCATAACAAGCGATTATCGTCCTATTTATAATTCAGCGCGAACTTTTATATTTGCAAATATGGGAAGATTTTCTCGCAAGCTCGAAAAACAATATCTTATTGAAACGCCTCATCCCCCGCAAGCGGGTCCTCCTTCCCCCGCTGGGGAAGGCTGATTTCGAGAGTGCTAACATAGCTTTCTGCTTTTTGTTAATTATCAAGATTTAATTATTTACGGTACTTGTTTCCATATATTACTTCCTAACAGAAATTTTTCCGGTATACCCGAAAAATTTTCAATAGGAATAATTCCTATTATAATGATTCCTCATAGTATTTTCCTTATTCATCCGTTCATTTCGTAAACTTTCTGTCAATTTTCCTCCTATTTGCCAATTCTCCTTGACATACGGTGTGATATGTGGTATAATAATATGATTTAATAGGTAGGAAACTTTGTTTTCGCCCGTAAACCACTGAATTTTTTATTGAACGGAGAGATAAAATGTACAGAATCGTTGAAAAAAAGATTTTGAACCCCACCGTCGTTCAGCTCCAGATCGAGGCTCCCCTTGTTGCTAACAAGGCAAAGCCCGGTCAGTTCATCATCCTTCGCGTTGATGAGAGCGGCGAGCGCATCCCCCTTACCGTTGCAGGCACAAACAAGGAAGCCGGCACCGTTAAGATCATCTTCCAGATCGTCGGTGGTACCACCGAGAAACTCAGCCACAAGGAAGAGGGCGACTACATCCAGGACTTTGTAGGTCCTCTCGGCGTTGCTACCCACCTCGACGGCCTCAAGAAGGTCTGCATCGTTGGCGGCGGCGTTGGCTGCGCTATCGCAATGCCCATCGCTGAGGCTCTTCACGCAAGAGGCGTTGAAGTCACCTCCATCATCGGCTTCAGAAACAAGGATCTTCTCATTCTTGAGGACGAGTTCAGAGCTTGCTCGAACACCCTTCGCGTTATGACCGACGACGGCTCCTACGGCGAGCACGGTAACGTTACCGTTCCGCTCAAGGAAATGCTCGAGGCCGGCGAAAAGTTCGATATGATCATCACCATCGGTCCTCTGATCATGATGAAGTTCGTAACCCTCACCGCAAAGCCCTAAGTCGGATCGTAGCCATGTCGTTCTGTGAGCCAAGGAGTTGAGT
>JAZSOQ010000096.1:0-2308 GCA_045537015.1 Eubacteriales bacterium | reverse complement strand
CCGGACCTTGGGAGAAGGTGGCACGCGGGAGCGTGACGAATGAGGGGTGGCGGAGTCTGTACTGCACAAAGGATAAGCGTACAACTTTTATTATTCTTTGAAGAAGATTTTCGCTCCTTCACTCATTTTTCTTGATACTATTGGGCAAAGGGTGACAGAGCACAATACTTCCCTACATTCGGGAAGTATTGACTCTGTCCGGAATGCCTGCGGGGCGCAGTCATTCCGAGAGCGGAAATTGGCAAAAGCTGAAGCTTTTGCATTAAGACGAGACTCCGTCTCGAGCTCTGCAAACTTTTGAAAAAGTTTGATCAAAACTTTCCGCTGCTGTTGTCTTAAATTTTACTGCAACTTTCCGAGCAAAGCGAGGAAATTCACCTTATTTTACTGCACCAATTATATCCGAAAGGTTCTCGATGCCGTACTTTGCCATCACGCGGGGGAGGTCTGCGATGATGTCGCGGCAGGCGTAGGGGTTGACGAGGTTAGCGGCGCCGACCTCGACTGCGGTTGCACCCGCGAGCATCATTTCGATGACGTTCTCGGCACTCGATACGCCGCCCATACCGACGACGGGGATATTCACCGCGTGAGCCACCTGATATACCATTCTTACTGCAACGGGGAAGATCGCGGGACCCGAGAAGCCGCCCATCTTGTTGGCGATCACGGGGCGCTTGGTGCGAAGGTCGATCCTCATACCAAGCAGAGTGTTGATAAGGCTGATTCCGTCCGCGCCTGCCTCCTCGCAAGCCTTCGCGATCGAAACGATGTCGGTCACGTTGGGCGAGAGCTTGATGATGATGGGCTTTTTGGTCACTTTACGAACCGCGCGGGTGACTTCAGCCGCCGCCTCGGGCTGAGTTCCGAAGGACATTCCGCCACCGTGGACGTTCGGGCAGCTTACGTTGACCTCAAACCAGCCGATCTGATCGACCGAGTCGAGTTTTTCAACGGTATATGCATAGTCCTCGACCGAAAAACCGCTGACGTTTGCCATAACCTTTTTATTAAATACCTTATAAAGCTTCGGAAGCTCCTCGGAAATGACCTTTTCGACGCCGGGATTCTGCAGTCCGACGGCGTTGATCATACCCTCGGTACACTCGGCGATTCTCGGAGTGGGGTTGCCGAAGCGGGGATCCTTTGTCGTTCCCTTGAAAGAGAAAGTGCCGAGGACGTTGATGTCATAAAGCTCGGCGAATTCATAGCCGAAGCCGAAAGTTCCGCTTGCGGGGATGACGGGGTTGTCAAGCTCGATGCCGTAAAGATTCACGTTCATTTTTCCCACAGTATTTCCTCCTTCTCAAGGATCGGGCCGTCCTTGCAGATCCTCTTGTAGCCCGTGACTGTCTTGCAGGAGCATCCCATGCACGCGCCGAAGCCGCAGCCCATGCGCTCCTCAAAGCTGTACTGACCCGTGCACTCGGTTGCGCGGTAAAGCGCTTTGAGCATCGGTTCGGGTCCGCAGGTGCAGATGTAATCATAATCGATCGCCTCAAGCGCGTTCGTTACGAAGCCCTTGACGCCAACGCTGCCGTCAACGGTCGTGACGGTGACCTTGCAGCCGAGCTCCTCGAAGAACTTGACGCCGAAAATTTCGCTTGCTGTGTTGAATCCGACAACGATTTCGGGCTTTTTGCCCGCCGCGATCAGCTTCTTTGCGAGGTAGTAAAGAGGGGGAACGCCGACTCCGCCACCAACGAGAAGGGGCTTTTTTCCGACCTTTTCGAGATCATAGCCGTTGCCGAGTCCCGTAAGTACGTCGAGCTCTGTGCCGACGGGGAGGGTGGTCATCTGTTCTGTTCCCTTGCCGACGACCTTATATATAATGGAAAGCATTCCGTCCTCGCAGTCAAAGACCGAGATCGGACGGCGAAGATAGAGCCCGTCGAGCTGAATATTCACGAACTGACCCGCCGCAGTGATCTCCGACGTGTCACCCGCCATACGCATCAGCCAGACACAGTCGGTCAGCGGGCGGTTTTCTTTTATTGTGAAAATACTTTGTTTCATTGCGTTTTCCTTTATTTTCTGTTTTTATTCTTAATTGGGTATAATGAAAAGCGATTGCTATTGTTTTTGGTGCGGACTACTTGGTGAAGTAATCTTTTGGAAGATTTTCTCGCTGCGCTCGAAAAACTGTATCTTATTAGAACGCCTCATCCCCCACATACGTGGGTCCCCTTCCCCCACCGGGGAAGGCTGACTTTGAGTCACGCTTCGACTTTCTGAACTTCGTTAAGTGATATAATATCGTTTGAATTCGCCCTTGATTTAGTTTTGCAATGAGTTGTTTATACGGTAA
>JAZSOQ010000017.1:0-22647 GCA_045537015.1 Eubacteriales bacterium | reverse complement strand
TTGGCCTCCGACTTTGCCCTTCCCCGGCAATTCGCTTCGTATCGGCAGCGAGGGGGAGGACGTGATGCTCTTGCAGAGATACCTAAACCGAATAGCAGAAGATTATCCCGAGATACCTTCTGTGAGTGTTACGGGTTATTTCGGGAATCAGACAGAGGCGGCTGTTATAGCTTTTCAGCAATATTTCGGCACAAGTGCGCAGAGCGGCATCGTAGATGCGGTTACTTGGGATGAGATCGTTGACGTTTTTGATGACGTCACGGGTGCTGACAGCGTGCGCGAAGGTCAATATCCGGGCTTTCCGGTAGAATGAGGTGAAAGATGGCAACGAACAACAGAACTGAAGCTGATGCTCGCAGAAATCTGCAAAAATATTTGCGTCAGCTTGCTTATTTTGATTCTGATATTCCTTTTGTCCCGATCGACGGTAACGTGGGAAGCACAACAACAGATGCGCTTCGCGCTTATCAGGCAAGGCGCGGTTTGCCCGTAACGGGTGTGGCGGATCAGGAAACTTGGGAGGCTCTTTATGAGGATTATCTCATTTCGCTTGAAGAGGAAGCTCCCCCCGCCGGATTTTCACCTTTTCCTTCAGAGCCGAAGGATTACGCTTTGAAGATCGGCGATGAAGGATTTCCCGTATCGGCTGTTCAACACATGCTTGAAGAAATATCTGTGTTCTTCCCGATCACACCGATAGAGGTCACGGGGATTTATGATGATGCCACGCGTGATGCTGTGAGTGAAGTGCAGGTGCGGTATCTTTTGCCCGTGACGGGCGAAGTTGATAAGCTGACGTGGAATGCGCTCGTGCGGCTTTATGATTCGGCGCATCTCTATCAGTAGCGAATAAAAACGCGCCGTTAAGATTAAAATATATTAAAAACGAACGGCGGTAAAAGGATATGAAAAGCAAATTCACTCAAATGGCACAAAGTACCCTGACGGGCGCGCTCGGATTTGCGCGTGACCTTGGGCACACATATATAGGTTCGGAGCATCTGCTTCTCGGGCTTTTGTCGGTTGGCGATTCCTCTGCATCAAGGTTTCTTTTTGAGCGAGGAATAGACGCCGACCGATTGCGCGAGGTGATATGTCGAATCGCGGGGACATCGGTCCCCACATCGCTTATGCCAGCGGATATGACACCGAAGACGAAAAAGATCATTGAAAACTCTGCGCTTATTTCGCAGAAATACGGGCAGAGCTATATTGGAACAGAGCACATGCTTCTTGCAATACTCGAAGAGCGCGACTGCGTGGCGGTCAAGATGCTTGAATCGCTTGGGATCAGAACATCTGAGATCAGGCAGGATATATCATCCTTTCTTGAAGGGCTTTCGGAGATCTCGCCTGCATTGCGAAAGAACGATGAGGGCGACACGGGTAGCGTTTTGAGAAAAATGCCTACGCTTGCTAAATATGGCAGAGATCTGACTGCGTCGGCAGATGAAGGCAGAATTGATCCCGTCATCGGCAGAAACGGTGAGAGTGAGCGTGTTATTCAGATTCTTTGCAGAAGAACGAAAAACAATCCTTGCCTTGTAGGTGAACCCGGTGTCGGTAAGACAGCGGTCGTTGAGGGCTTGGCGCAAAGGATCGCTGACGGGAACATTCCCGATCTGCTATCGGGCAAGAGGATAGTAACGCTTGATATTCCTGCTATGATTGCGGGTGCAAAATATCGTGGCGAGTTTGAGGAGCGAATGAAAGCGGTGATGGAAGAAGTAAGGCAAAGCGACGAGGTTATTCTCTTCATTGATGAAATTCACACCATTGTCGGCGCTGGGGCGGCCGAGGGTGCGGTTGATGCGGCGAACATTCTCAAACCCGCGCTGGCGCGAGGCGAGATACAGCTCATAGGAGCGACAACTCTTGCGGAATACAGAAAGCATATTGAAAAGGACGCGGCGCTTGAGCGAAGATTTCAGCCTATAAGTGTTGGCGAGCCGAGTGAGGAAGACACAATTTCGATACTTCGTGGGCTTCGCGACAAGTATGAGGCACATCACGGAATTCGTATCACCGATTCGGCGATCGATGCCGCCGTCAGGCTTTCGGCAAGGTATATCAACGACCGATTTCTGCCCGACAAGGCCATTGATCTGATCGACGAAGCTGCAAGCGGTAAACGCATCTCGTCGCACGCGATACCCGAGAACATCCGCGAGCTTGAAAGCGAGCTCAATCGTGTTATTCACGACAAGGAGGAGGCTGTCGGAAATCAGCAATTTGAGCGCGCGGCATCACTTCGCGATGAAGAAAAGACTCTGCGCGAAAGATGTGCTGCACTTGAGAAATCATTCGAAGAAACAAGTGCAGTCGGGGAGAAGAATGAGCTTGTCGCCGAGGATATTGCACGGACGCTGACAGACTGGACGGGGATTCCGATCTCCGAGCTTACGGCAAGCGAGAGTGAAAAGCTTGCGGGGCTTTATGACAAACTTTGCGAGCAGGTCATCGGTCAGGAAAAAGCCTGCGAGGCGGTTGCAGCCGCAATTATCCGCGGACGCACGGGGCTTGACAGAGAAAGCGGGCCTATCGGGTCATTCATCTTCCTTGGGCAAAGCGGAGTCGGAAAAACAGAGCTTTGCCGCGCGCTGGCGCGAGTAATGTTCGGCTCTCAAAAATTCCTTGTCAGATTCGATATGTCGGAATATATGGAAAAGCACAGCGTGTCGCGGCTGATCGGTTCGCCTCCCGGCTATGTTGGATACGGTGATGGTGGGCAACTGAGTGAACAAGTGCGGCGCAGACCTTATTCGCTTATTCTTTTCGATGAAATCGAGAAAGCACATCCCGATATTTTCAATATTCTTCTGCAAATACTCGAGGATGGGGTGTTGACGGACTCACAGGGAAGGCGCGTAGACTTCAAAAATACGATAATCATAATGACTTCCAATCTCGGGTCGCAATATACACGCTCATCGACTTTAGGCTTTTCTGCGAACGAAAAAAGTGAGAGCAAGTCAAGCGAGGAGCGCGTCATGCGTGCTCTGCGTGAAGCATTCCGACCCGAGTTCATTGACAGAATCGACGAGTGCATCGTCTTCCCTTCCTTGTCCGAAGAAAGTATTGCGCAGATTTGCAAGCGTCAACTCGATGCGCTTGCAAAACGTCTTGCTGATAAAGGAATCGATTTTGAGTATACCGATAAAGCTGTAAATACCATCTGTCAAAGCGATAAACCGTCGGGTGGTGCAAGGCATATCCGCAGGAGGATCGCAAAGCTTTGCGAGCGTCCGATATCCGAGAAGATCCTTGCGGGCGAGGTCAAAACAGGCACCAAGATTATCATTGAGGGCATCGAAAACGGCGACGATCCCATCATTGTTGTGCAATGATAAAAAATATATAGTTTAGCATATATTTTTTGCAATTTTCTGTTGACAAACTTTCTCCTTCGTGCTATAATTTTTATATTAATTCAAAATTCCATCATAAAAAGGAGATAGTTATGACACAGACCAACGAATATCTTGCAAGTGTAATGGCTGAAGTTGAGCAGAGAAATCCCGGCGAAGCCGTATTCCATCAGGCGGTAAAAGAGGTTCTTTCGACCCTCGCTCCCGCGCTTGACGCTCATCCCGAATATATCGACGCCGAGATCGTGCGCCGCATTGTTGAGCCCGAAAGAATGGTTATGTTCCGCGTTCCGTGGGTTGACGACAACGGAAAGGTTCAAGTCAACCGCGGCTTCCGTTGCCAGTACAATTCCGCTATCGGTCCCTACAAGGGAGGCATCAGACTTGACCCCAGCGTTAATGCATCGGTAATCAAGTTCCTCGGTTTCGAGCAGATCTTCAAGAACTCGCTTACTTCCCTCCCCATGGGCGGCGGTAAGGGCGGCTCCGACTTTGATCCCAAGGGCAAGTCCGACGGCGAGGTTATGCGCTTCTGCCAGTCCTTTATGAACGAGCTCTTCCGTCACATCGGCCCCGACACCGACGTTCCCGCAGGTGACAAGGGTACCGGCGCGCGTGAGATCGGTTATATGTTCGGTCAGTACAAGAAGCTGACCAACGAGTGGACCGGCGTTCTTACCGGCAAGGCAATCTACTCAGGCGGTTCTCTTGCAAGAACTCAGGCAACCGGTTACGGTCTTTGCTACTTTGTAAACGAGATGCTCGCTTCAAAGGGTGATACCTTCGAGGGTAAGACAGTTGTTGTTTCGGGTTCGGGTAATGTTGCTGTATACGCTGCTGAAAAGGCTACCACACTCGGCGCAAAGGTCGTTGCTCTGTGCGACCGCAAGGGCTTTATCTATGACGCGAACGGTGTTGATCTTGAGCTTGTTAAGCAGATCAAGTTTGTAAAAAGAGGTAATCTCTCCGAATACGTTGAGGCTCACAAGGATGCAAAGTACGCAGAAGGTCCTCACGGAATCTGGACCATCAAGTGCGACATCGCTCTTCCCTGCGCTACCGAAAACGAGCTCAATCTTGAAGATGCCAAGGAGCTTATCAAGAACGGTTGTATGCTCATCGCAGAAGGTGCAAATATGCCCACAACTCCCGACGCTATCGAGGCTATCAAGGAAGCTGGACTTCTCTACGCTCCCGGTAAGGCTTCGAACGCAGGCGGCGTTGCTACCAGCGGACTTGAGATGTCGCAGAACTCGCTCCGTCTCTCCTGGAGCTTTGACGAGGTTGACGAAAAGCTTCACGGCATTATGGTCAACATCTACAAGGCAGCTTCCGAGACCGCAGAGCAGTACGGCAAGCCCGGCGACCTCGTACTTGGTGCGAATATCGCAGGCTTTACCAAGGTTGCAAACGCAATGCTCTGGCAGGGTATTTGCTAAACTCATATATATAGATAAGCCCCGCGCATTTGCGTGGGGCTTATCTGATTTAGGTTATTCAAAATATCATATCAAGTAAAAGGTCGCCGATAGCACAGACAAGATCTGCCGCCTTAGGAATGATTTGTGTGGGCAGAATCTTAAATTTCACCTCAAAATTGATCGGATGCGAGTATCCGATCTCGCGCAGACCTCGGCAAGCCGCTTGCCAGTCAGTTGTTCCGTAAAAGGGCGGAAGATGCTCGTCATCCTCGCCGGCCCAGTTGTCATTGATATGCGTCATAGTCAGACGATCTCCGACCTTCAGTAGTTCAGCATACTGATCGAGCCCCGATGCATTCGCATGGCCAAAATCCCAACAGATCTCGAGTCCAAGCGGATCGGCAAGCGCAATGATCTCCTCCGCTGTTGAACCGAAACGGTGATAACCCTGAGCGTGCAGCGGATTTCGCATATTTTCCGTCACGATCTTAAATCCGGCTTTTTCTGCCAGCGGAATATACTGCTTATAGTACTCGATATTGTTTTTCAGCCACTTCTCGTAGTTTTCGGGCGTATTTATTGTTTTACTGCTGCCTTTGGGGTGGATAACTCCTCGTTTTACACCGAGAATTCCTGCCATCTCTATGCCGACGAGCAGATCCTCATGAAGCTTTTCGGCGGTTGCGGCACGGAAAGGAAGATGACAAGATTCAACAATTATATCGGAAGCGTCGAGAACTTTTTTGAATTCCAAGGTCTTCTCTTTCCAATCCGATTCGAATTGCTTCAAAAGCGATGGGATAGAGATATCGATGGCGTCAAAGCCGTGATCAAGAAGGAACTGCGGCGCTTCTGATGCCGGTACTTTTTTCATTGGAGGGAAGGAAGCAGAAAGAGGAAGTTTGCGTTGTTTCATGTTCAGCACCTCATTTTTCAAATATTTTGTCAAGGAGAAGTTCCCCGATAGCAACGGCAAGATCCAACGCCTGAGGCATAATGCGCACAGGAAGCTTTTTGTATTTCAGCTCAAAGTTGAGAGGATGGGAATATCCTATCTCGCGAAGACCGCGGCATGCGGCATCCCAGTCGCCTGTACCGTAGAAGGGCGGGAGGTGCTCGTCATCGGGACCCTGCCAGTTATCGTTGAGATGTGTCATTGTGAGACGCTTGCCGATCTTGATAAGCTCGGTATAGTGATCGAGCTTTGCTTCATTTGCGTGGCCGAAATCCCAACAGATCTCGAGTCCGAGAGGGTCTGCGATCTCAATAAGCTCGTCAGCAGTCGAGCCGTAGCGGTGGCAACCTTCCGCTTGATGTGCGTCGCGCATATTCTCGGTCACAAGCTTGAAGCCTGCTTTATCGGCGAGGGGGATATACTGATTATAGAATTCAATATTCTTGTCATACCAATAGTTATGATTCTCTTCGCCTGCGGGCATTTTGCCATCACCGACGGGATGCATTACCGCGCGTTTAATGCCGAGAGCGGCTCCCATTTCGATGCAAGCTTTAATCTTTTCGTCAAGCTCCTCGGGGGTCTTTCCTCTGAAAGGAAGATGGCCCGAAACTATGAGCATACCGGTCTCCTCGGCAATTCTTTTGACTTCCTCGATCATATCCTGCCAATTTCTGCCGTAGCGGTCGAGTGCCGCAACAAAATTGAAATCCATTGAATCAAATCCGTGATCGTGAAGAAATCTGAGTCCCTCGGGAGGGGTGAACATTCCTGCAGGCGGGAATGTGGTTGAAATCGGAAGAGCGTGTTTTTTCATTATATATACCTCTCATTGTTGTGCATTTCGTGCATTTTCGTATGCCTCGAGCTTTGCTTTTGAAGGAACGTAATTAACATCCGAGCACGCGGGAACGGTCGGGGCTTCGCCGTTTTTGCCGTAGAATGGGGTCAAATCGTCATTTTCATACTTTGCGCGATCCTCTTCATTGCGGAAATCGGGAACGTCGAACGCTCGGTTTCCGTCAAGGATGCTTCTGTGCGCAAGAATTGCGACGGAAGCCATTGTTGTTGCAAAATATTCGTCGAATTCGGGGCGGCGGTTTTCTTTGATGCAGGAAATAAACTCGCGGAAGACGTAAAAATCACTGCCTCCGTGACCGGCCTTTTCAAGCAAAGGTTTATCCTCCTCGGGGAATTCGGGTTTATAGAAATTATGTTCCTCCATTCCTTCGGGGACGTTCCACTTGTTATAGTTGACCATAACCTTGCCGCCGCTGCCGCGAACGTTTTCAGCCTGTCCGAGTTCACCGCAAATTCTATAAGAATTCTCGTGACAGCCAAAGTTTGCACATCCGGTCACACGAAATACGGACTTATCGTCATTGAGAGTTGTTATAACAGCTGCGCGATCGCGGACGTTGAGGGCGCAGGTCACGTCTTCCTCGTAGCCATATACAGGCATTGCGCTTACTCTCACGGGGCGCTGACCCGTGATATACATCAGAGGCGCGAGGGAGTGCGTAATATAATATGTTCTTGGGAGATTATTGCGCCAATGCTCGGGGTAGGGGCGTAGCTTGACAACTTCAGCCATATTGTTGGGGTTCATCGGGTGATTATATTCGCCTTCCGCAAAAAGAACGTGACCGAGTGTTCCCTCTCTGTATACTCGTCTCAATTCCTGATTAAACACCATAAAGGGATAATTCTCCGCGAGCATATAGAAGGCGTTGCTCTTCTCTGCCGCACGGACGAGCTTTACGCCGTCAGCCATTGTGGTGTTACTCATAGTTTCGCTGAGAACGTGGAGATTTTTCTCAAGGCAACGAACGGCGTATTCTGCGTGCTCGTTGAAATAATTGCAGAGCATTACGGCATCCATGGGATGCTCGATGAATTCATCGAAATTATTATAAACTGCAATATCGGGAGCAATTCTCTTTGCTTCCTCGATTCGTCTTTCATCCTTTTCGCATACAGCGACAATTTCTGCCCCTGCGGCAAGCATACTTGAAAAGAGTGATCTTCCGCGTCCGAGGCCGAAAACGCCAAGTCTGATCTTATCCATTGTTTTATCTCCTTACAAAGTTATTTCTATGGTACCCTCAAACGCCTTATAAATTGTTTCGGCGTTTGATTCGGCCATCAAATTACATTCTCTTCCTTCTCTGCCCGCATACATATCAGAGTGCATTGTCCTGTCACCCGCCACGGATATGGGGATGAGCAGAGTTTTTGCATTTACCTCACGGTAAAAATCAGCGTTGTAAGCATCGCAAAGGCCGTGATGAGGCATTTGGAGAATATCACAGACAAGATCTTTCTTGTATCTCCAAGCGGTTACCTGCATACTTCTTCCGTAAGCGTCGCCCGTGAACATTACCTTTTTGTTTTTCCCTTGAACTGTAAAGATCAATGAACACATATTGGCATTTCCGCCGCCCGTGTTGAGAATGGTGCAATCATCGGGCACATAGACGAAGTGAAGTTCGAGAGAATCGACAGATACTTTTTCATCAAGCGAAGGGCGGTGGATTTCTGCAACGAAAGCAGATGATATGCCCTCGAGATGCTCATTTGCTTTGGCGAGCATACCTGGTTTTCCGTCCTTGCCGCAAAACTCCATTGGGAACCAATAAATGATCTTATTAACCTTTATCTGCGAACGATAGCTTTCATTATTTGCGATTTCGCGGATAGCACCGTAATGGTCGATGTGAGGATGCGTTATTATCCAGAGATCGACTTCTGGCACCGCTTCATCAGATTTCTCTTTCAGCAATGAAATGATATTTTCCGCATCGTCGCCGAAGCCGCCGTCGATCACGATGAGCTTTCCTTTTTCTGTTACAAGGATATATCCCATTCCGGCTGCAGACCAACCGACAATGCTGTCAAAAGCGCCGTCATACAAAGACGCTTTTGTCCTGTATTGAATCAATTTCTCCATAGCATAATCTCCTTTACAAGAAAATGATACCACCAAACGGGATGTTTGTCAAGTGATTTTCCGAAATTCGCTCGGCGTCATGCCAACCTTTTTTTTGAACGTTCTGCTGAAATTGCTTTCATCCGAAAAGCCGCAGAGGTCAATGATCTCCTTGATACTCTTGTCACTTGATGAAAGCAGATTTTTTGCAGCAGAAAGACGGCAGCTCATCAGGTACTCAATCGGCGCGTAACCCGTAACGCTTTTGAAGATATGGGAAAGATGCGACTCGCTGATATGATACCCGAGTGCCAGATCGGCAAGCGAGAAATGTTCGGAATAGTCCCTTTCAAATTTAGATTGCAATTCGCGAACTATTTCTGTGTTTCGGTTTTCATTGGTGAGAAAGAGTTCGGGTTTTATCCGATAAAGGCAGACCAGAAGGCAAGTAAGCATTGAATCCAACATTTTCTCGCACATAGGCGCTTGCTTTGCGAATTCTTCTGCCATCTCTTTCATCAGTGATTCGATATTATTTTGTTCACCGTCAAAAGTGATAATGTGATCGAATCTGCCGGTACGGTTGATGAGAACAGACGAAAGCAAATAATCGTCATCACCTCGGGCGATGTCGGGCGAGATCAGAAGAGTATATCTGCGGTATTCGGCAGTCAAAACTCGCACAGAGTGCTCTTCAAATCGGCTGAAAACAAGCAAAGAACCTGCGCCCGCTTCTCTCTCTTCGCCGCAGATATTGACTGCTATTTTTCCCGACATTACGTAAAGAAGCTCGTGGGCGTCGTGATAATGGCTGAGATAACCTTTAACGTCCTCGGAATATTTTGCGCTCAAAATCTTCATCATATTTCTCCTGTGCGTGATTTACATATTAATTATAGCATATTTTATATCGAATTGCAAGATTTACATATTAATTTGCAATAATATCATAACACGGGCGGGTAATATTGTTTTATAATAAGGATATAATAGGAGGATATAAGCCGATGAATAAGAAAGTATATACGTCAATCGAAGATTTTAACGAACAAAACATAGAACTTAACACAAAATTGCCTTATTCCGAAGACACGTCGGTTCTGAAAGAATCGGTTAAAATCGGATCAAAGACCGCACCGAATCGATTGGCTTGCCAAGCTATGGAGGGTTGCGACGGAAATGCAGACGGTACGCCTGCGGAGCTTACATTCAGAAGATACAAAAGACTTGCCGAGGGCGGTTCGGGTATCATTTGGTTTGAGGCTACCGCGTGCCGCGAGGACGGACGAGCCAATCCCCGTCAGCTTTGGATAAAGAAGGATAATCTCGACAGCTACAAAAAGATCGTCAACGACATTCGGGAGGATGCGCTCAAGTCCAACGGATACGCGCCGCTGATCATTATGCAGGCGACTCATTCTGGAAGATACAGCAAGCCTCACGGATTCCCCGAGCCTTTGATAGCTTACAACAATCCGATTTTCGAAGGTGACAACCCCATTGACAAGAGCCGAATTCTTTCAGATCCCGAGATCGACAGAATCGGTGAGGCTCTTATAGAATCATCAAAGCTTGCAGAAGAAGCGGGATTTGACGGAGTGGACATAAAATGCTGTCACAGATACATCAATTCCGAGCTTCTTTCCGCTTACGAACGCGATGGAAAGTATGGCGGCAGTCTTGAAAACAGAACAAGACTTCTGCGTGAGTGCATTGCGGGAGCTATGCAGGTTACAGGCAAGGATTTCATTGTCAGCTCGCGCCTTAACGTTTATGACGGATTTCCCTATCCTTACGGCTTTGGAGTATCGAAGGAAGGCGGCGTTGAATTTGATCCGAGTGAGCCCGCTTGGCTTCTTCGCCGGCTTCGCGAGATGGGTGTTGAGCTTCTTAACATAACAATGGGAAATCCCTATTTCAATCCTCACGTAAACCGTCCGTTTGCGCTTGGAGCTTATGATCCCGGAGAGCATCCGCTCGAGGGCGTTGCAAGAATGCTGCACGGTATCACGGCGCTCAAAAAAGAAGTGACCGAGCTCAAGATCATCTCCTCTGCCCTCTCGTATCTCGGTGTTGTTGCGCCCGAGGTTTGTGCGGGATTCATCAAGGACGGCGGATTTGATTTCTGCGGTTTCGGCAGAACGATCCTTGCTTATCCCGATTATGCCAAGGATATACTTGAAACCGGAAAGATGAAGAAGGAAAAGATCTGTATTTGCTGTTCAAAGTGTTCCGAAATGATGCGCGCGGGCGGTACGCCGGGATGCGTTGTTCGCGACCCGCTTTATACAGATATTTACCGTAAGTTCAAGGGAGAAAGAAAATGAAACACGTAATAATCAGCGGTTGCTCACGCGGCATCGGTGCGGCTTGCGCCCGGAAATTTCTCGCCGCGGGATGGAATGTCACGGGCATGGGAAGAAGCGCAGAATCGTCGATCCATCACGATAATTTTTACTACGTCAGCGGCGATCTTTCTTCGGGTGACAACAGAAAGAGATTGGTTTGCTCTACTACCCAAAAGTTCGGGCAGATCGACGCGCTTGTCAACGTTGCAGGGGTTGCTCCGCTTGAAAGACGCGACCTGCTTGAGATGACCGAGGAAAGCTACGACAGGGTGATGGACATTAACACTAAAGGTACGCTTTTTCTCACTCAAGCTGTTGCTCGGGAGATGATCCATAATGCCGAAGAAAACGGCACGCGCGGATTTATTTGCAATATTTCGTCGCTCTCGGCTTACACAAGTTCGGTTAGCCGCGGTGAATACTGTATTTCGAAGGCGGGAGTATCGATGATAACGAAGCTTTTTGCCGACAGACTTGCGGAATACGGAATTCCCGTAAACGAAGTACGTCCGGGCATCATTGCTACCGACATGACTGCCAAGGTTAAGGAGAAATACGATACTCTTATTGATGGCGGTCTGCTTCCGATCGCTCGTTGGGGACAACCGGAGGACATCGCGGACGCAGTTTACGCGCTTTGCTCGGGCGGTCTGCCTTACGTCACCGGGCAATCCCTTGACGTTGACGGCGGATTCCATTTGAGGAGATTATAATGAAAACATACTCGTTTGACGCCGTAGTCATCGGAAGCGGCGCGGCGGGGTTTGCAACCGCCTGCAATATTGCAAAGATAGGAAAGAAGAGCGTTTGCATAGTCACCGAGGGGATCAATTCGGGAACCTCGCGTAATACGGGAAGCGACAAGCAGACATATTACAAGCTCTCACTTGCGGGAAGTACGCCTGACAGTGTACGCGAAATGGCTGATACTCTGTTTGACGGCGGATGCGTTGACGGTGACAATGCGCTTTGCGAAGCGGCTCTGTCTTCGCGCTGTTTTCTCGACCTTTGCTCCGCGGGCGTTCCATTCCCTTCGAACAAATACGGCGAATATATAGGTTACAAAACCGACCACGATCCCAAGGCTCGCGCCACAAGTGCGGGACCTCTCACCTCAAAATTTATGACAGAAGCTCTGCAAAAGCGGGCTGATGAACTGAATATTCCGATTTTTGACAAGCTCTATGCAGTTGAAGTGCTCAAGGATGACGGCGAGGTATGCGGTCTTCTCTGCTTCGATATGGATAGCGGCGATCACGTTGCGTTCGCTTCACCAAACGTTGTGCTTGCGATCGGCGGACCTGCGGGAATTTATTCCGACAGCGTTTATCCCGTCAGCCACCACGGAACGACATCGCTTGCGCTGAATGCGGGCGCGGCATTGCAGAATATGACCGAATGGCAATACGGTCTTGCCTCAAAAGAGCCGCGTTGGAACGTTTCGGGTACATATATGCAGGTGCTTCCGCGACTTATTTCTGTTGATGACTCGGGAAAGGAACGCGAATTCCTTTGGGAATTCTTCTTTGAGCCTTACGAGGCTCTGTCGATGCTTTTCTTAAAAGGGTATCAATGGCCTTTTGATATTAAGAAGGTAGCTGAAGGATCTTCTGTAATCGATCTGCTCGTTTACCGTGAGAGCGTTTTGCGAGGACGTCGGGTTTATCTTGATTTCACAAAAAATCCATTCGGCTTTGAAAATATTGAATTTGAAAAGCTATCTGCAGAGGCTTATGATTATCTGAAGAAAGCTGACGCTTGTTTTGGAACGCCGATCGAGCGACTCCGCAAGATGAATGAGCCCGCCATTGAGCTTTACAGAAGTAAGGGCGTGGATATTTCAAAGCAATACCTTGAGATCGCGCTATCTGCGCAGCATTGCAACGGAGGCGTGGCGGTTAACGCAAACTGGGAAAGCCGTGTGCGCGGATTTTTTGCAGTTGGCGAAGTCGCAGGCACACACGGCATCACTCGTCCCGGAGGTAGCGCACTCAATGCGGGTCAGGTTGGCGCTCTTCGCGCCGCCGAAGCGATTTCTGACAGCGACAGAGGCATAGATCAAGAAAGATTTGAGGCAATAGCACAGGAAAGAGCTGATCGCGCAATTACTCTTTCGAAAGACGCAAGCTCGCCTATCGATCTTGTCGGCAGACTTATGACCGCGCGAAGGAAGATGAGTGCTTGCGCGGGGGCTATCAGAAACACGACCGAGATGTCGCGTTATCTCGCCGATATCAAAAGTGCCGTTTGGCTTATCAGGAATATCAAGTCTTTGCCGAGTGTTGAGGAGATATATGCCTGCTATATGCTGCAGGATACTCTGACCGTGCAGGCGGCTGTTCTGACCGCAATGATCGAATTTGCAAAGAAGAACGCATTTTCGCGCGGATCTGCACTTTACACAGACGAAAACGGCGACGCTCCGATGGGACTTGAGGATATTTTCTTCTTCTCACTGCCCAAAAAGGATCATCACAAGAGAGTCATCCAATCGGTAGAGCTTCGCGGAGTTGATTTCTTCTGCTCGCGCAGATTTGTCAGGAAAATGCCGGGTGAAGAAAATTGCTTTGAAAAGGTATGGAGTGATTACCGCGAAAGGAAGGGTTTATGATGTTTGATTTGGGACTTGTTTCCGTAAGCTTTCGCTCTCTCGAACCGAAGCAGATTACTGAGCTTTGCCGTGAGTGTGGACTCGAATATATCGAATGGGGCAGCGACGTTCACGCGTCCTGCGAAAATTCGGCACGTATAAACGAGATTATCGAATTGCAAAACGATTGCGAGATTAAATGCTCGTCTTATGGCACTTATTTCCGAATCGGAGTGAATGAATCAAGTGAGCTTTACGGTTACATTGATGCCGCAAAGAAGCTTGGCACCGATATTCTTCGCCTTTGGTGCGGCGAAAAAAATTATACCGATATGACGACGGAGGAACGCGAATATATGATCGCAGAATCTAAAAAGGCAGCAAAGATCGCCGAGGAATGCGGAGTTACGCTCTGTATGGAGTGTCATAACAAAACTTTCACTAACTGCCTTGAGGGTGCTCTTGAATTGATGAGGGCTGTTGATTCGCCTAATTTTCTGATGTATTGGCAGCCGAATCAGTTCCGCACGCTTGAAGAAAATCTTGAATATGCCAAGAATATTGATAAATATGTTAAGGTGATCCACGTCTTCAACTGGGAGGGTAAGAACAAGTATCCGCTCTGTGATGCGATTGAAATTTGGCGAAAATATCTTTCCTTCTTTGACGGCTCGCAGAAGCTGTTGCTTGAATTTATGCCGGACGGCAAGCCCGAATCGCTCGCTGCGGAAAGCGCGGCATTAAAGGAAATAAGGAGTGTGTTTTGATATGAAATCTATTTTCCTATGTAATAAAAAGAACAGTGTAGAAAAAGTCTACGCCGAGAGCTTTGACAAGCTCCCGGAGGTTGAGAGAAAAGTATACACATCCGCGGAAGTAATTGCAGAACCTGAAAAATTCGCAGAAGTAGAATATGTTTTTTCAACCTGGGGAATGCCCTCTATGAGTGAGGAAGAGATCAAACTGTGTTTTCCGTCGCTCAAATGCGTGTTTTACGCTGCGGGAAGCGTGCAAGCGTTCGCGCGTCCATTCCTGGCTTGCGGGGTTAAGGTCTTCAGTGCTTGGGCAGCTAATGCTGTCCCCGTTGTTGAATACACTCTTGCACAGATCATCCTTGCCAACAAGGGCTTTTTCGCTCACTCACGTGAGATGAAAAAGTGCAACCGTGAGGCGGGAAAGGTAATGAAAGCGGCTTATCCCGGAAACTATGGTGAAAATGTTGGAATTATCGGAGTCGGAATGATCGGCTCGCAGGTTTCTGAAAGGCTTAAGAGTTACAAACTCAACGTTCTTGCATTCGATCCGTTTCTTTCCGATGAGCGCGCAGAGAGTCTTGGCATCAAAAAGACAACTCTTGAGAAAATCTTTTCGACTTGCCGTGTTGTTACCAATCACATGGCAAACAACGAGCAGACGAAAGGTATGCTTGATTACAAATATTTCTCAAAAATGCTTCCCTACTCTACCTTCATTAATACCGGAAGAGGAGCGCAGGTGGTCGAGGACGATCTTGTTCGTGTGCTTGAGGAGCGCCCCGACGTTACTGCTATTCTTGACGTCACCTTCCCCGAGCCGCCCGCCGTGGGACACGCGTTTTATTCGCTGCCCAACTGCTTCCTGACACCTCACATTGCGGGAAGCCTTGTCAACGAAACGCACCGTATGGCTGAATACATAATTGAAGAGTACGAGAGATACATCGGCGGCGAGCCTTGTCGCTACGAGGTGAGCTTCAAGATGCTCGAAACAATGGCGTGATGAAGGAAAAGTATCTTGAATTGATGAAAAAAGCCCTTTCGGCTTACTCGGACGAACATATTCACGAATATTTCGACCGAGTTAAAGCAGAAGGACTTACAGAGCACGGGTTTCCGCGCCTGACGGTAAACATTGGTGTGCTGGTAGCGCACGGGTATAGGCAGGATCTTATTCCGTTTTTTATCGAAATGATGGATTTTTGCTGCGAGCAGATCCCGAAGGTTAAAGCGGCGAATGATTTTTCTGTCCGCGAGATAGTATTTTGTCTTTTTGAACTCAAAAAACAAGGCAAATTCTTATCCGATATTGAAAGATGGACCAAGCTGCTTTTAACGATTGTTCCGGAAAAATGCTATGACAAGTTTGCCAAAAATCCCGATGAAGTCATCGGAAACTGGGCGCTGTTCTCTGCTTTGAGTGAATTTGCAAGACAAAAGCTGACAGGATGCGATTCAGAGGCGTTTGTTGACCTTCAGCTTGAGAATCAGCTTCATCGACTTGATGAAAACGGAATGTATATGGACAATATCAAGCACGATGCACACCAACCGATCGTGTACGATCTTGTTCCGCGCTATCTTTTCACTTTGCTTTTGCACTTCGGATACCGCGGTCGGTTCTATAAACAGATCGATTCAATGCTAAAGAGCACGGCTCTGATGACGCTGAAAATGCAGTCAATTACGGGTGAAATCGCTTTCGGCGGAAGGAGCAATCAATTCATTCACAACGAGGGATTGCTTGCGATAATATTCGAATTTGAGGCGAACAGGTATGCCCGTCAAGGTGATCTTGCAACTGCCGGAAAGTTTAAGGCGGCGATCTCAAGGGCGATGGAAGTCACAAATTATTGGCTTGAACGCGAGCCCATACGGCACATTAAGAATCGCTTTCCCACAGAAACAAGATACGGATGCGAGAAATATGCATATTTCGATAAGTATATGATCACAACGGCGTCGCATATTTTCTCCGCATATATGATCTGCGACGACAGTATCGAAGCGTCCGCTTTTGACGATTCCGATGCGTGTTTCATGACAAGTGAGCATTTCCACAAGCTCTTTATGCGCTCGGGTGGATATTTTCTTGAATTTGATACCAATGCTGATCCGCACTATGATTCGTCGGGCCTCGGACGCGTCCACCATTATGGCGCGCCCTCGGCGATATGTATGAGTCTTCCCTGCCCCGGCAACCCGAATTATTCGATATGTACAGATGAAAAGATCCGCGCATCGCTGTGTCCGGGTAAAGTAATTGAGGGTGAATCCGTATTTACTTGCGATATTGATGAAAATATCAAGATTGTTGCTTATTCGTGCAATTCGGCAACTCTTGACTATCCTCTCGGATTACAAGCCGATTACAAGATCAGTGAAGAAGGTGTCACGTTTACCGTTACGGGTGATGGAAAAGTTCTGCAGATGCTTCCCGCATTTTCTTACGACGGCGAAAATGAAACCGAGATAACGCTATTAGATAATGTCCTGCAAATCAAGTACGACGGTTGGGTTTGCCAATATACGTCAAACGGTAAAATCCTGGAGCTTGGTAAAACAGCCCGCAACAGAAACGGATTTTACAAGCTCTTTTACGCGAAGAATGACAATTCACTTACAGTAAATATCAAAATCTTCAAATAAGCAAAAGGCCATCGGGAAAACCGATGGTCTTTTAGTATTAAGTTCCGTGAATGTATTCGCCGATCGCCTTGATAAAGCGTGCGCCGTAAGCTTTTGCTTTTTGCTCTCCGACTCCGGAAACGCACAGAAACTCATGCATATCAAGCGGCTTTTTTGCTGCCATATCGGCAAGAGTTGCGTTATTGAATACGATATAAGCAGGAACTTTTTGTTCGTTTGCAATTTCCATACGAAGCTTACGCAGATGCTCGTAAAGACCGTCGTCGGAATCGATTGGGCTCTGAAGCGATTTAGATTTAGCCGGCTGTTCGCTCTTGTCTTCCTCTTTGTACTTCATTGTCACCTTTACGCCATCGAAGAGGATTTCGTTTGATTTATCGGTCAATAATAGCGAACCGTATTCTGTATCTTTGCTGAGGTAGCCGAGTGTGCAAAGATGATTGACAATATCATTCGTCAGATGCTTGCTCTCGCCCTTCATGAGTCCGTACGTACTTAATTTGTCAAGACCGAGCTCCGCAATTCGCTTATCACGGCTTCCGTGCAGTGTTCGAACGATCAATGCCATGCCAACAGAAAATCCGAGCCTGTCCCGCGCTCTTTTGACGCAGGAAAGAATCTTTTGTGCCTCAGTAGTGACATCCCGATCGACAAATACTACTCGGCAGTTAAGACAGTTTCCACACGTTTCGACGTGTTCTTCTCCGAAATAATCAAGGATATTTCCACGCAGACAACCTGTATGCTTACAATAAGCGATCATTCGCTCGAGTCTTTCATAATCAAGAGCTTTTTGAAGTTCGATAAACTCCTCGTCGGCATCTTCGGGATATTCGGAATTTTCGAGCAGCATTTTTGCTGTTTGAATGTCGCTTGGTGCATACAAAAGGATGCAATCTGCGGGTGCACCGTCTCGGCCTGCTCTGCCTGCCTCCTGATAATATGCCTCAAGACTCATTGGCATATTGAAATGGATAACGTAGGAAACGTTTGATTTATCTATTCCCATTCCAAAGGCATTGGTTGCAACCATAATATTCTTGCGGTCGTAGACGAAATCCTCCTGATTCAGATACCTTTCCGAATCGTCGAGACCCGCGTGATAACGGGTTGCGGTAAAACCGTTCTCGTTAAGATAATCGCATACTTTTTCAACATTTCTTCTCGTCTGGCAATACACTATTCCGCTTTTATCATGACGCTGACGTATGAGTTCAAGAAGCGCATCCTTCTTTTTTCTCGGTGAATGGACTTCAAAATTGAGATTCGGTCGGTCGAATCCGGTAACTATACGAAAAGGCGACTGAAGATCAAGCTTACCCATAATATCCTCGCGGACTAATTCTGTCGCAGTCGCAGTAAATGCCGCAACCACGGGGCGCTTAGGCAAAGAAGATATAAATCTTGATATTTTCAGATAACTCGGTCTGAAATCGTTACCCCATTGCGAAACGCAATGCGCTTCGTCGACCGCGATCATTGAAATATCCAAACCACTTGCAAGGTCTCTGAAGCCGTCAGCCTCAAGCCGCTCTGGAGCTATGTACACGATCTTATACATCCCTGCGCGAAGATTGTCGTAGACCTTGAGTATCTGAGAAAACGTAAGCGAGCTATTAATATAAGCGGCGGGCACATTTGCACTCTTAAGCGCCATGACCTGATCCTTCATAAGTGAGATCAAAGGCGACACAACAAAAGTAATTCCTCTGAACATCAAGGCAGGTATTTGATAGCAAAGACTTTTTCCGCCTCCTGTAGGCATTATCCCGAGAACGTCGCGGCCCGAAAGGATCGCATCTATCAAGCTTTCCTGACCTTCGCGGAATTTTGTGTATCCGAAATAATGCTTGAGTACATCATATTTGTTCATAGTGTCACCGCCTTTCTTGGATAATTATATCATAAAAGAACGGTGATGTCAATCTGAATCGCGGAGATCTGCTTAAATTACATAATCCACGAAACAACATATCGTTGATATGTACCCGAAAATGCGTTTGTTGCATTTATTACAATAATATGATATAATATAATCACCGCGGTAAGATCAATCTCACGGAGGAAACGAATGTTTAACGATAATTTCAGAAAATTCCGCAAGCTGGCGGGCATGACTCAGGAGGATGTTGCCAACTTCTTGATGGTAACTCCTCAGGCTGTATCGAAATGGGAAACCGGCAACGGCACGCCGGACATATCGCTTCTTGTCCCGATTGCAGAAGTATTCGGGATTTCGACCGACGAACTCCTTGAAAATAACACAAAAACAGACTCTTTTATAGCTGAAACCGACTGCAGCGGCTATGAAGAAAGATACGAGAAGTATCAAACGCTCTTAAAATATAACCCGACAAACGCGGAAATCTTATTAAAATTGCTTTCAATAAGTGCGGAATGGCTCCATGCGGAACGATTAACCTTGTCTGAAGAAAAGAAGCTCCAAATTGTTTCATCTGCAGAGGATTACTCAGAAAGGCTGAGAAGGAAATCCGATAAAGCCAATATGTGGACGGAATCCCACGGCGTAATGTCAGACGTATATGCATCTGCCGAGAAATTTACTGCTGCCAAAAAGGAAGCCGAATATCTTCCATCGGCACGTTATACACGCGCACGCATAGCGGGAAATATCGCTCACAGAGAAAAAGAATACGAAATAAGCAGAAATTTCTACCGAGAATCAGTAACCGACGCGCTTGTCTATCTGTTTTGGGATATGGAGCGGATCGCGGGAACATACAATCCTGCAACCAACCGCCCTATGATCGATAAAATCTATCAAACGGAATATGACATTATCCACGCGATCGGCGGCGATCATCCAATACTACTGCACCATCTATGCAATGCATCAATACGTTTGGCACAGCATGCAGTTTGGGACAAGGATTACGAGCGTGCTTTTGGGCTGCTCGACGAATTTGTAGCAGCCGCAAAAATCCTACGCTGCGGCAATATTGATAATACAGCGAAATGTTCACCGATTCTTTCGGATGATAAGACAACGGTAAAACCTATCAGCAAAGAATCAGTCCTCTACCGCCTCGGCTGGAATGCATTCAACCCCATTCGTAAAGATCCGAGGTTTGAGAAATATATCGAAGAGGTTAATAGTTGGGATTAAAAATAACGCATCCCCGCCGCACTTCGAGCGGCGGGGATGCGTTACATTTGTCACGCGGATGGTGACAGGCAAAATCACGATTTAAGCATATTTATAATTTCTTTATACTCAACATTTTCTCTGATTTCTGCATAATACTCGTCTTCAGTTTCAAAATCGTCCAAAAGTTCCTCGCACAATTTCAAATCAGCCTTGCTTTCCCAATGGCGGTCATACGAATGACAGTTAAAGAGCAAAGCTTCGGACTCGACCACGCGCGGCAGTTTGTCGTGTTCGATCGCACATTCTGCTGCCTCGCGCATATAGCCGAACGCCTCATCCTTCATTCCGTTTTCAAGACAAACCTCAACCATTCCCTGATAATTGCGCATTTTTCGCGTAAATTTGAAAGGAATATCTTCGGTTTCGTACATCACGTCATAAATCATATTGCTTTTCTTGAAAAGCTCAATTTGCTCTGCTGGAGAATAAAACTTTTTCAGCTTTCGGATAGAAAACCAAAACTCATAAGCAAGTTTCATGATTATATCATCCTGAATATGCTGTTTCAATTCATCCCCGTCAAGAAAATGGCGAAGAGAGTCTTCTCTTGTGTCATAATAACACGGAAGCTGCTTTGCACACTCGATAGCCTTCTCACGATCTCCGCTCTTATAATATCCATAACACAAATTCGACTGCGTCCAATTTCGGATACCTTGATTGGTACAGTTATCAAGAATATACTTGCAGGTCTCAACACATTTTTCGGGGTTCTTATTCTGGATCGCATAAGCATACCACGAGAGCAATTTGAAATTGTTCGGAAACTTTTTGAGTCCCTCCTCAATGGTCTCAATGAGTTTACCTCCCTCGTAATGAGTATCATGCTCGTAACATTTTGCCACGATTGCATTTATCTCCTCGGCTTCTCTTATCTCATCCGTACCAAGTAAACTGTCTACAGAAATGTGAAAAAAGTTAGCAATAACGGGAAGCATTGTAATGTCGGGATAAGTTTCATTTCTCTCCCATTTGCTGACCGCCTGAAAGCTCACTCCCAGTCTTTCCGCCAAAATCTCCTGCGAAAGACCCATATCACGTCTATGCTTGCGAATATTTTCGCCGATTTTCAGATTCATAAATAATACCTCTTGAAAATATATTTCAGCGGCGCCTTGCTGTGGTTATATTATATCACAAAGAAAACATCATTTCAATAACCTGCTTATTGAAAGCGTTTCTACCAACGAGGGAATTTTTCTATTAGAATCGATCATACACGCAGATGCATTATGATATACCAATCCTTTGGATTAGATAAAGAAGTCCAAACCAAGAGACATATTCCAACTCGCAGTTGTGAAGGACAACAAAACCTCTATTGAATCAAACTGCAATTTGTGATATAATAAGCTCACACAGACAATAACGAATATGTGGAGGTTATTATGGAACTGAATATCGGTGAAAAGATTGCAAAATACAGAAAGTTAAAAGGTTATACTCAGGAACAGCTTGGAGAATCGGTCGGCGTTTCGGGACAAGCTGTATCAAAATGGGAAAACGGCGGAGTTCCCGACACATACTTGTTACCGAGAATCTCAAAGGTTTTGAATGTGTCTATTGATGCATTATTTGGGGTGGACAAGAAAATTTCCGATTGCTCTCAAGACGAGATCCTTGACGGTTTGTTTGCGTTTTGCCTTCAAAAAATTCACTGCAAGGAAGATGAAATCGATTTATTCAATTTCCTGTTTGAAACTATATGGACTGTGCAAAACGCATACTTTGGAAATGAAACACGAACTCCATTGAAAGACGTCATTGAAAAGAATCGCGATAACCATCAAGTAACCTCTCAGATCATTAACAACCGGGGAACGACATATTTATCTCTGGTAGAAAATTTCCCGTTCTTTTGTGCTGTCTGCGATACTCCGGAAATATCAAAAAAGATATTGAACGAGAAAAATTTCGGAGAATTATTCTCCTTGCTTGCCGCAGAAGATGGGATGAAAGCAATTCTTTTCACGCAAAGCACAACGGAAAGCAGTCAATATACAGCGGATATGATGGCAAAGAAAATTGGCATTACAACTGAAAGATTTCTTGAAATTGAACCGCTACTCGTAAAATTCGGTCTGATAAATGAAGATAGTTTAACATTGGATGACAACATAATCAAGGTCTATCACAAGTGGAACAATCCGGAGATCCGCCCACTCTTGATGATGGCTTATCAATTCATCAATTCAAGACAATGCTATTACAATTTCACTTGTAACAGAACAAAACCATTTTTTGAATGCGAATAACTCTTTCAAACTGAGATTAAAACGATGTATTGCTATGATTTTACTATCTAACAAATCACGCTAAGGCGTCAGACCACTGACAAAGCCTATCTCAAACAAGGGATAGGCTTTGTCTTTTGCAAAAATATTCCCAAAACAAGCAAAAGTGAAGATTACTACTACACCACATGGCAATCTTTTTCATATTCTGCACGGCGGCAGTGAGTAG
>JAZSOQ010000156.1:0-8539 GCA_045537015.1 Eubacteriales bacterium | reverse complement strand
ATGATGGGTCTCATCGGCGCAGGTAACAACCCCATGGTTGGTATGACTGTAGCAGTTGCAGTTGCTATTGAGGAAGCAATGAAATAAAATTTGTAGCAAATTCTATTGCAACGCACAAACAGGTCATTCCATTATGACATGTTGCAGTTGCAGTTGCTATCGAAGAGGCTATGAAGTAAGATAATATTTTCAAAATATTAAACGCACCCGCAAGGTTCGAAATGGATCTTGCAGGTGCGTTTTTCTAAAAATCCCCCTTGAAATTCATATCTTTCAAGGGGGGCGGCTCAAAGGAGTACGTCAGATCTTTAAGCCTATTATAGAGGATAAATGGCGTAGCAGACCATTTATACAGCGGAAACCGTCATAACCGATGTATATAATCCTCTGCTTAAAAAGAATTTTCATTCTTTTTAAGTCATTTTGTTACCAAAATATTAGTTTAATCAATATAACTAATAATCATGTTCTATTTTGTATTATTGCTTATGATTACATAGTAAAATACCTATCTAATTCTGCCTTTTTCTCGTATACATCAAAATTCTCTTCGTCTTGAAAAAATCTATATTTATCCTTTTGAAATGTTTCCACGCATAAATGAAGTCTATTGATCTCTTTCCACCGGTCGTCAATAATATCATAATACCCTGTGTAAACAGCATACACCTTTATGCTGTCAAGCCTTATGCTAATATGTCCGAACTTAACTATCTCAGGCTTTTTCAACGCAATTTCTTTTACTTTTACATTCTTTGCAGAAACGCCTTTTTCCGTGTTGAATGAATCAAATTCCACTATAGAATTTTTTGTTGGGAAATCAACACTTATTACATTTGAAAAATGAAAGAAGTATTCATTTCCGTCTTCGCCAATGATAAAACCGAATTCTCGTTCATCATTAACGTTTTTTACTCGTCCTCTCATAATATCCTACCTATCAATTAAAATCAAACAAAATCTTCATCTGCCGAATCATAATCTCTTCCATTCGGAAATAAACTCGATCCACCGGTTAAATCGTCTAAAATATCCTCTAATTCCGACTTGCGAATTTTTGACAATTCTTTTCTAGAGTATCTATTAGGCTTAATCTCCATTATTCTGTCAATTATTTCGTATTTCTTCATAATCTCTACTCCATCAATTATATATTTCTATTAAATATTATACCACTATAGTTTTAATTTGTCAATAGTTTTATACCATGATTGATTATAATTCGTGTAATCATTTTGTACAATAATTGTAAGAAATGAGGTATATAATAATGAATGAAGATAAACAGTTTTTAATTGATATGGGCAACCGAATTATGAAAAAGCGAAAAGAACTTGGGTTAACTCAAGAAAAATTGGCAGAGGCTATGGAGTTGAGTTTACAATCTATATCTTGTATCGAACTCGGCAAAAAAGCAATACGCCCCGAGAATCTGTTTAAGCTTTGTCGCACTCTTGATGTCTCCGCGGACTACATTCTAACCGGAGAAAAGACGGTATGTCAACTCGACGGAATCAATAAAAAGCTCGCCACTCTTAATGAAGACGATTATCAAATAGTTGAAACACTTATTGATCACATAAGAAAAAGATAAATTATTTGCTCAAAAAACGACACGTCTTTCGGATTTTCGATCGGCGTGTCGTTTTTTGTTCGATAGAGTATTTTTCAATAACAATAATCTTGTTTTTTTCCGCGCAATATGATATAATAAATACATAAAACACAATTAACACCGGAGGCGCTATGAAGTCAAAGAATCAAAACCTATTCTTTAAGTCCATCCTGCCCGCAGTATCGTTTGGCGCGCTGACGGGTGTTCTGACTTCTCTGGCAGTAAATCTTTATAAGGTCTGCGCCAAATACGTGATCGTCTTTTCCGAGAAAGGGTATCACTTCATCGGCGAAAATCTTTACATAATCCCCATTGCCATCGCCGTCTTTCTGATTCCCGCCTTTTTGTTCGCCTTCATTTATAAGCGCATACCAAATCTGCGCGGGGGCGGAATTCCAACCTCGATAGGTATTTTGCGCGGAATTATTTCATTTAGATGGGTTCGAAATCTCATTGGAATTTTCGGTATGTCGCTCGTTTCATTCATCATTGGAGTACCTCTCGGTAACGAGGGACCCTCGGTTCAAATGGGTGTTGCGATCGGGCGCGGAAGCGTAACCACCTTCGGCAAGCGATTTCACGCTTGGGACAGATATTCGATGACGGGCGGCGCTTGCTCGGGCTTTGCCGTGGCTACCGGCGCGCCGATCTCGGGCGTTCTCTTTGCCGTTGAAGAAGCACACCAGCGCATCTCTCCGATGATACTTATGATCGCCACCACGTCGGTTATGTTTGCCACCGCCACAACTGAGCTGATCGCACCTATACTCGGAGTCAGCAAGACGCTCTTCCCTGCCATGCAGCTACCACAGCTCGAGCTTAAAGACGTCTGGATTCCTCTCCTCGTGGGCGTGACGATGGGACTTTTTGCCGTTGTGTTTTTGAGCTATTACCGGATTATCTTCAACTTTTTCAACAAGACACTTGGACGCATTCCGCACGGTTGGCGTATCTTTATAGTATTTTTACTGACCTTTGTCGCGGGACTTTGCTCCTACTCCTTCATTTCTACGGGTCACGAATTGATCCTTCACCTCTTCAGCGCAAAAACAGCCGTATGGATGCTCCTCATTATACTGATCGTTCGAGCGACACTCACTCTTTGCGCCAACTCCAACCGCATCACGGGCGGTATCTTTCTGCCACTGATGGCCGTCGGTGCACTCGTTTCCTCGCTCCTTTCCGCACTTCTCGGGCAAATCTTCGGGCTTGACGGCTCGTATCATACGGTCATTCTCGTGCTTGGCATCACCGCATGTATTGCGGGTATGATGAAAATGCCTTTGACGGCGATAGTATTTGCAGTTGAAGCACTTTCCTGTTACGGCAACGTCATTTACGTTATCGTTGCGGCCGGCGTGGCGTTTTTGATCACCGAAATATTCGGTGCCGAATCGATCAACGACCGAGTGCTTGAAAACCTCGTTCACGAGATCAACGCAGGCAAAACTCCCGAAATAATAGACCGCTATGTACCCGTCAAGCGCGGAGCATTTGCGATAGGTATGCAGGTTCGCGATATCTTCTGGCCGACAGGACTGTTTGTCCTTTCGCATAAACAAGTCCTGCCCGAAGAGCAACGCAGCAAGCACTCCCCGAAAGCTTTGCACGAGGGCGATATAATTCACGTGCGCTGCACAACCTTTGATGCGGCACGAACAGAAGAAAAGCTGAAAGACATAGTCGGCGATTGGGACGCCACAACGCAGGAATGACACCAATATTAACAATTACATAAGAGGCAACCGTTATGATCGAACTTCAAAACTTTATTGATTCAGTCAAAGCACAGCAAATTAATATGGATGCCGTTGCGGTCATCAAGGATGACACTCTTCTCGCACTGCACCGTTTCAGCGACACGATCGAGCACAACGTCTTCTCTGTAGCAAAAAGTCACACGGCGACTGCGATCGGATTTGCCGTCGACGAGGGCAAGCTGAAACTCACAGACAAGCCCGTCGATTCCTTCGCCGACATTCTTCCCGCGGATATTGATCCCCGTTGGAACGACGTGACGCTTTTCAATCTGCTGACGATGTCGACGGGACACGGCACAAAGCATCTTATGGTGGTTGACCGAAAGATGCTCCGTGAGAAGGGAGAAAAAGAATGGCTCACATTCGCCTTCACCCGTCCGCTTGTATGTGAAGCGGGCAAAGAATTCAGATACGGCAACCTCGCGCCATACGTTGCGGGCAGAATGCTCGAAAAAGCGGTTGGTATGACTATCTGCGATTATCTTTATGAAAAAATGTGGAAACCTATGGGCGTAAAAAAGCCCCGTTGGGACGCCGACTCCGCGGGTCACACATTCGCGGCAAGCGATCTATATCTTGACATCGTCGATATGGCAAAGCTCGGTCAGCTCTACGTGTCGGGCGGCAAATACAAGGGCGAGCGTCTGCTTTCCGAGGAATGGGTAAAGGCGGCGGGAAGCAAGCATTTCGACACCTACGTGATGAATCCCGGCGGATACTGCGCCGACGAAGAGGCGGGCTACGGCTTCTACTTCTGGCTCAATAAAGAGGTCGAGGGCAGCTACCGTTGCTACGGACGCGAGGGTCAGTTCGTCATCATTCTTCCCGAGAAAAAAGCTGTCATTGCAACTCAAGCGATGAATTCGAACGTCGAACCGATACTTAGCGCAATTTGGAAGCATATTCTTCCTCAAATATAAGAAAGAAACCGTTTCGGAAAGTTCCGAAACGGTTTTATTCTTATTCAAAGATTTCAAGCGGTACTTTCGAAGTTGTCGGTCCGCAGACCTCGAGGCGATAGCCTTCATCAGTCTTTACAAATCTGACGGGATCGATCGCAACGTGGCGCGGTTGAACTGCGAGAGGAGTGTTATGGACGTGGTAGACCATCACCATTCCGCCCGTGTGAGTCTCGATTATCGAGCAATGCCCCGTGCCGCGCGTGTCGGCGGTTCCGCGGAGGATGGGATTGTGCTCGCTCTTCTTGAAGCCCTCGAGCGGATTCGTTGACGTCGCATATCCGACTGCATAATCAGCCTCAAAATGGCTGCCGGAATAGACAAGATAGTATACTCCTTCTTTTTTCAGCATATACGGGGCTTCAACAACACCGCCACGGTTCATCGTCTTTTCCCAAGGCTCGGTGGGCGTGAAGATTAGCTTTTCGGTTTCCCACTTCGGTGTCAGACAATCGGATTCCATCTCGAGTCCCCAGATGCCGTAAGCTCTGCCGTCGCACCAGGAGGTGTAATAGAGATAAATCTTTCCGTCATCATCAACGAAGATATGTCCGTCGATCGTTTTGGTCAAAAAGGGCATATCACCCGCGCAAACAAAGGGTCCTTCCGGCTTATCGGCAACTGCGATTCCGAAACCCGCTTCGCCCATAGATACCGCCATATAGAACTTGCCGCCGATATATTCAACGTCGGGCGCCCACATATATCTTTTGTCGATATTCCAGGAAACTTCGGGGAGCGAAACGCCGACATATTCCCATTTTGCGAGATCGGCGGAGCGGTAAACGGGATAATGATCACCCGTCACGTACATATAATAATAGCCTTCGTGATAAAGAATATCGGGGTCGGCAGCGTTCATAACGACGTTGTTTTGATAGGTCGCGCCGCGGTCGATAAATTCCACTTCTTTGCAATCGACAGCTGAAAGCGCAGTGCCGTAACCGCTTGGATCACCGGCACGGACCTCACCCGCAAGATCGGGAGTTTTTACCTCGAATATCTGCCAAGTATCTATATTCAATGCGGGATCCCAGAAATAGGCGCGAAGATATTCGCCGTCAAAGTGGCAATTTACATTATAAGTATATTCCAACTGCGAGAGTACTACCTTCTTTGCAAGCTCTGTTCTCTGCTTTTCCTGACGGTAGAGCGCAACGCTTGTGGGAGTAAATTCAACAACGTAACCCTCTCCGATCCTGATCTCAAGCGCGCTGTTCTTATGTGCAAATGCGGCAGTAAAGGAAAGGCTGCTGTTCTTGCCAAAGCTGTCTGCAACTTTGTTGAGTGTCGTTGTATTTTCAATTATACAAAGATCGGGAGGCAGAATGCCATCTTTAAGCGCGGACATAAAGCGGAACACAGCCGCATCGTAAAGATCATCGCTCGTTGCCGCGATAACGAGCTTCTCATTTATAACCGCAACGATTATGTCATTTTCACCCATCATCTCGATTGCCGTTTGGCTTTCGGGACGGTTGGTGTTGCCGACGAGTATCTCGCATTCGCGCTCGGCAGTCGTATCTGCTCTGTAATCAATTCTGACATTATATTCATTGCTTATTGCGTTCGAAGAAAGGATTGCAAGATACTTCTCCTTATAGGCATCGTTCGGATAGATAATGATATATTCGCTCGGATCAAAAGACAGCATAGTGTCTTCCTCGCTTTCTTCCGTGTTAATTTCGGGCAATTCCGTAGTCTCGGCAACTTCACCGCCATCGGCGCAAGAGATCGCAAAAAGCAACGCGATCGCCAAAACAGTCAACAATATCTTTTTCATAACGCCACCGGATCAGGCTTTTTCAAAAAGATCGATAAGGTATTTTCCGATCTCAACCGAATACTGCTCGTAAAGCTCCATTGAAGCGGCGTGCGGAACCTTTTCGGGCTGAAGCTCGAAATTGAACTCGCCCTCATAGCCCGCTTCCTTAAGAGCAGTCATAACCTTTGCCCACGGCACAGTGCCCATAAAGGGAGCCTTGTGCATATCCGATGCGCGGTTGTTATCGTGAACGTGGAGCATCTTGATGCGCTTGCCCATCGCCGCGATGACCTCGGGGATGTCGTTGTCGAAGAACTTATTTATATGAGCGTGACCTATGTCAAGGCAAATTCCGACCTTGTAGCCTTCGCCAGCAAGAATATCGACAGCCTCGATGAGCTCGCCGACGGGACGTTTAGCCATATTCTCGATGGCAATACCGATATTCTTGACACCCGACTCGGCAAAGAGGCGCTTTACGTATTCAACGGTGCCCTCCACAGTGCTTACGTGCATAACCGTCCACTCTGCGCCGAGATACTCGGACGCCTTGAGCGATCTGACCGCCATTTCGTGGCAATAAGCAAACTTTTCAGACTCGGTGTCAGTATAATCATAGCGATAAGGAAGGTGAGTCGTTGCGATCTTCAGCCCGACTTCCTTTGCCTTTGCTATGTAGGGGTCGAGATTCTTCTCCCAATCTTCCGAGTCAAGAATATCCTCGTGCGGATAGGGATCATCGTGGTAAATAACGCGTGTAAGACCAACGTCAATGGCGCCGTATCCAAGCTCCTTGAGCTTTTCAATCTTTCTGATATTTGCATTTGCGGAAAGTAACATAGTTTTTCCCTCCAAATAATTATTTCTTAGAAAATCTTCTCGCATAACCGCATCTTCGGCAGAGTTCTTCTGCGGCGCGGCGGCGGGTGAAGGCGTCGTATATGGCGCGGGCGCGGGGGGTGGCGAGAATATCGTCAATTTCACTCTCGAAGAGATTGCCGAGAGTGACCACTCCATCCGAATCGAGGCAACAAGGCACTACGCTTCCGTCAACGAGTACGCCAAACTGATCGCGCAAACCGTGGCAGAAGCAATCGCCATTCTCTCCTATCGAGGGCGCGCAGAGATCGGGCCAGTCGAATCGGTCGCCGAACTCGAGAAAGAGGCACGAATGCAAGCGGTAGCTGTCGCCGCCACGCATCGGCTTCCATTCCTCGGGGAATTTTTCGTGCAAGCGGGCAAGTACCGCCTCGTTTGTCTTTTCGTCCTCAGAGCCGAGATTCCAAAGGCGGAGAACGGTGTATATGCCCTTCTCCGATGCCTTCAAGGCAAAGCTCGCGCAGTTATCAAGGTATGCTTCATCTGCAAACGCGGGATTCGCGGCGGGGGCGTGAAGAGAAATGCTGATTTTGTAAAACGGTGACGAAAGTAGTTCTTCTCCGCATTTTGTCAGCAGCGAGCCGTTTGTGGTGAGCATCGGTAAGAAGCCCTTTTCGCTCGAGCGTCTTACAAATTCGGGCAGAAGCGGATGCAGAGTCGGCTCACCCATAAGATGAAAGAACAGATATTGAACCTTGCCGCGCAGACGGTCGGTCAACAGATCAAATTCATCCGCAGTCATAAACCTCTTCGCCCTTTTCGTTTTATGACAAAATGAACAGGAAAGGTTGCAGACATTGGTGATCTCGAGATACGCTTTGTTGATCATCAGTATCTCTCACGGAGCGCGGTGCTTGCGTGTCCCATCGGCAAGCCATCACGGTAGAGGTGGGAGTCATTTGACAGTGTCATAACGCGGGCGCGCGCATAGCCGTCGAAACTCCAATTTCTTCCCTCATCGAAAAGAATCGCGGTCACGCCGGTATGCTTCATTTCGAAGTGAGTAGAATAATAGGGGAACGGAATATCGAGAAGCTCGCTCATAAACATTTTTCCCGCACCTTCGTGTGCAAAAAGCGCAATACGCTTGTCCTTGACGTCCTTCGTCACCTTATACATTCCCCTCTCGCGGTCGTGCTCGAGTCCAAGAGAAGCGAGCCATTCGTCAAGATGATCGCCGATACGCTTGCAAGCGGTGCCAAGATCGAATTCCGCAAGGGCGGGATGCTCGTGCCAATTATCTCCCATCGATCTGACCTCGCGGGAAGCAAGTATCTGCGAATAGATCGGATTTGCCCAGCACCAGGTCTTGGATCTTTCATCCACGGGCAGTGCCATTTCGCGGAAAGCAATATTTTCGTGCATCCAATCAAGCAGAATGGGCTCCTTGCCGAGTAGCTCGCAGGTTGGCTGCGATGTCTGTATCGCGCGTGTCGAGGTCGAAGCATAGATCTCGTCAACTCCGAAAAGAGCAAGACGCTTTGCGACAGACTCAGCCTGGCGATGTCCAAGGGGCGTGAGCTGGTCGGGATTGTAGATCGGGTCGCCGTGGCGAACATAG
>JAZSOQ010000144.1:0-19197 GCA_045537015.1 Eubacteriales bacterium | reverse complement strand
ACTATTAATTACAATTTGGATATGTTTGCACCGATGAGGGATCATCCTTTTCAAGTGCGAGACGATAGTGATATGCAACAGTTAATGGAAAGCATCAAGGAATACGGCGTAATCGTGCCGATACTTGTGCGCCCCAATCCTATTGAAGGTGGAGCGAAGTATGAGATCGTTTCGGGACACCGACGCTTTGAAGCTTGCAAGCGACTCGGTATTGAGGATATTCCCGTAATCGTTCGTAACTTGGATGATGACGAAGCAATACTTGCAATGGTAGATTCCAATCTTCACAGAGAGCAGTTGCTCCCGTCGGAAAAAGCCTTCGCGTACAAAATGAAGTTTGATGCGCTAAAACGTCAGGGAGCAAGAAGCGATTTAACTTCGGAGCAAGTTGCGCCAAAGTTATCTACCGAAATTATAGCAGAACAAGAGAACACCAGCAAAGACACGATCAAGCGATATATCCGTCTGACTAAACTTATCAAGCCGTTGCTTGATTTAGTGGACGAAGGTAAGATTGCGTTGACACCTGCCGAAAAGTTATCTTATCTCAAAGAGGAAGAACAACTCGCCCTTGCCGATCTAATTCAAGATTATGATTCAACGCCTTCGCTTTCGCAAGCGGTCAAGCTCAAAGAAATGAGCGCAAAGCAGATGCTTGATGCGGATGTGATGTTTGAGATTATGAGTCGCCCGAAGCCTAATCAGAAGGAAACTCTGAAACTTGACTTGGAAGCACTACGTAATTTCTTTCCCGATTATACACCAAAGGATATGGAGAGCGCGATACTACAAATTTTGACCGAATGGCAAAAGAAAGAGCAGAGCAAGTTGCAGAGTCGCAGTAGCTGGGATAGAGAAGGGAGATGAATAATTGAGTTTGTATAAGAAATTGTATTATTTCGGTTTGTGGTTGCTCAGCAATAAGCTTGGACTGGCTGGAGGAGATTCTTTAACCGTTGAGCTACCAACCAAAATTCCCGATCATGAATATGAAGCTCTTGCTCGTAGCTTTTTGCCGTATATTCTTGAATACTTCAGTAAGGAAGAAAACATGAAAGATTTCGAAGAGTGGAAAGCCAAACGAAAGCTCCAAAAAGAAAAGAGGGTGCAGGCGTGATGCCTGCACCCTAAAATTTAATATGGATAATTGAAGCAAAAAACAAATCCGAACACATCGTTTGTTACGAAGTAGTTCGGATTTATTTCTATTGATGACCCGTATGCTTATTACTATGATATTTTAGTTAGCACTTACACTATTTGTTTTTATCTGGCAATGAAATACTTTGCAATTTCATCAGCAACAAGTTGGTGACCTGCTTTGGTAGGATGGTTAGTATGTGATAAATATTTTGACAAATCGCTTTCTATCAATATGTTTCTATTATATGCTTCAAAGCTATCAGCCAAGCCTACATTATATTTATCAGCCAAGCTGCGTATTTGTTCGGTATGCTTGACTAATTGCTCCCAATGTTCATTCTTCTTATAATAGCTATTATCCCATGTCGGAGTACACAGAACAACCTTGATTTCCTCCGTCAAAGCATCATTTATCATACACTCCCATGCATGATAAGCCGATTCAAGACCTATAGCACGGTCATTTAGGCCATAATCGATTGTCAATATATCGGGCTTATGAGTAAGAACTTCTTCGCGAAAACGCTTCTTTCCCTGTTCGGAATTTTCTCCTCCTATGGCGGTAACGATAACATTTGTTACTGCAAATGGAAATCTCTCCTTGACCATACAGTGAAGCAAATGAGGATATGCCGAAAAAGTATTTACATACGGTGTTGCAAAGTAACCTGCAGGCACGCTATGTCCGTGACATACTATATTAACAAGCCGATTCTTGGGCCAATGAAGCTTCATTTCGTTCAATACCGGATCTAAATAATCAATTCCTTGTATCATAATAAATTATTTCCTTTCTGTTTTTCTTGTACTTTTATAATGAACATTGTTTATAATTATAAATATCCCACGCAAAATAAAGATGGCAAGCGGGCGTGTTTTCACGCGCCCGCTCTATTGCATCCGCACATATGGCGCGGAAGTAAACACTATTACAAGGAAGAGAAACAGAGAGACCTTTCAAATCAAGTGTTTCTCTTTAATGTTATTTTTATGCCCAAATAATACTTTTTAAGGGAGTTTACTAAAAGCTTCAATTGCCTTTTCAATCGCCTTTTTTGTCATTGGAGCGTTACCCTTGATAATGGTCATGATCGACTGACCCGAGGAAATCGCATTCTGAACGGTGTTCTTAAAGTTCCCCCAGTAAAGGATCTCTGCCCAATCGGAAGAAACACTGGTGGTAATAATATCAAGCATTGCCGGGATTCCTAATCGTCAATTAATCTGCTTTTATGGCAAACATCACAATAAGCGGGAATCACAGATTTACCGGAGTCGATCATAAAAGAATCGAAAACGATTTAAGGGATTTAATCGATAGCCTTGAAGCTGTCTGTGATATCTTTAAGCAGTTTGGGAAGAGTTCTCGTATAAGGCTTGCTTGCGGTTGCCCAGCTTGTTGCTTTAGATGCACCCCAGCTCCATTGACCGCTCATATTGCCGAGGGTGTCGTTGAAGAGTCTTCCGAAATCAAATACGATTCCCGCACGGATAATATCGTACATCTGGGATTCAACGGAAGTATCGGAATATCTGAGCTTGAAGGTAGTCTCGAAGACTGCGGGAGAGGTCAGGCGGTAAGCCTCGCTTGCCCAGCATTCAAGAACCGCTGCGGCGCGGTCTATATCTTCTGAAAGGGCGTAAATCGAATAGAAGGATATGGGGTTGCCGACCAAGGTAATATAGTTTTCCTGATCGTTATTATACTTGGGAACAGGAACAATACCGTGCGTGAAGTCACCTGTAAGGTAGTTTGCAATGTCATGGTGACGAGCCAGGGACATCAGTGCGTTTCCGTTACAGAATACCTTATGATACTTGGTATTATCGATATACACGGTTCCGGTAGTGACCCAGGCACCTATTGAATCGCTAAGATCGATAGCCTTATCGCCGAAGTAGTCATCGGAGATCTTGAAGAGATTTTCGGGATCTTTTTCTGCCTGTCTCAGGCCGGAACCATAGTAAAGAGAGTCAAAATGCCACCAAAGAGTGGAAAGACCGTAAAAGTCGTTTTCATTTGCGGAGTTAGAGTTATCAAGATCCTGATACATATCCTTGGTGAGGAGCTGGAAGGTTTCGATGTTCCAGTTGTTATCAAGAACGTACTTTGAGGGTTCAACGAGATCGGGATAATTCTTGAAAAGATTCTTGTTATAGAAAACCGCGTACATCTGATGAATGGAGTTGGTGGAAATATCACCGGAAACAAAATACATCTTATCACCGATCATTGCCGTTTCGATCATAACTTCGGGCCACCAAGGCTTTTCAAAATCGAAATATTTTGCCTTCATAAGGTCTGCGCAGTAGCCGTACATTGAGGTGAGCGCGATAGTACAGGAGTGAGCGGATATAATATCATATGTTGTGTCGCCGGCTGCATACTGATTGCCGACGTGATTTGCATAATTCGCACCGACGTTGTTGTTGTACTGACCCTTGATGCCTACCCACTCAAAGGTAATGCCCAATTGGGATTCAACGTTTGCGTTACGCTGGTAGATAGCGTCGTTAATAATTTCGCCATTAGTGTTTTCAACAAAGAATTCGGGATTTTCAACGTCAGTCCACCAAAGAACAGTGACCTTCTCGCCGCCGAAATCAAGCTCTTCGGGAAGGGAGCTCTTGAGGAATCCGTTCTCGTCATAGGGGCTCTCGGTTTCCTCAACCACCGCCGAAGTATCGGGAGCGACCGTTGCGGCGGGAGCTTTTGTTGTTTCGTCAGAGGATCCCTCTGCGGGATCTGCTGTGTTGCTGCACGAAATGACGGGCAGTGCCATAATCAGGCAGAGGATGAGTGAAATAATTCTTTTGATTTTCATAATTGCCTCCATTTTATATTTTTTAATTAAATCCTTAAGGTTGCCAATATTCGGATATGGTTTCCTTCGCGAGCTGAACGTAACGCCTACCGCGTTCGTAGTCGCCGAAGATGGTGCCGACCTCTCTTTGAGCCACCTCGAGCAAGCATCCGCTCGACGCTTTGCTGATATCTCTAAAGCATCTTCTTATAGCGTCTTCGTCAAGGGACCCCGGCTCGGTTACGTACTCGGCTCTCGGCTTACTGTAATATACAACACGGCTTCCGCGCAGATACTCGCCGACCTGCTCCTCGTTATTAAAGGGGGATACAGAAAGCTTACGTAGATTATCCCATTTGGAAAGGTAATCGACCCAAAGGTTGTCCACTCTTTCACAACAGCCGTATGAAAGCAATCCAAAACGCTTGACCATACGGTCGAAATAAGGATAAACAAATTCTCCATACATAGCAGGAGATACCGCAGTTGTTTCCTGTGATTCAAGGAAGCCCCAGACCTGCTTCGTGGACGTTATGTTACCGTCGGAGGGGAGCTCATCGGTAAATGCGAAGGATTCCTGAGCAACACGGGAGAATCCATTTGTCGGAAGAAGCAGTTTGTTTTCTTCTAAATAATCATAGTATCTCTCGTATACCTTCGTTGCCATATCCATCAGCTCGTGCAGCTTTTCGGGGCAGTCATACATTGACATATAGTATGTCTCCATATTGATCAGCATTACCAAAGGATTGGTGATAGCCCCCTTCAGGGATGCCTGCATAATGCGAGACGGAAGAATATCCCCGAATATGCTGTCCGCAAGAGCGCACCATTCTTTTGTGCCTTCCATATCAACAGTAAAACCGCCGCCGCGGAAAATATCGAAATCTTCCTCTATATCGTCGGTCAACGGCTCAATATGAAATCCGATAGAATCCTTTGCCTTGGTTATTATCGGATTTGCGCCGAAAGGAGAGCCTTTTACAAACATATTTACTTCAAATCTATCCGAGATCGGAGTATCGTCGTCGAAAAGCTCTCTGCCGACCATCGAGGACAGAAGCTGCCACTCCATTTTTCGTGCCTCTTTGCCTTCACAACGCATACGCGGACTTATGACCTCGCGCGTGAAATTCGAAAACAAAAGTCTCACCGTCGGTGTGTCGCGTACACCTCTGGCTTGCTTATCCCACATTTCAAGGATCTCGTCGTTGCGCAAACAGTTTGCAAGCGCCGCCTTACGAGCCGCCAGCTCGCGCAATATTTCGCGGTCCTTCAAAGATACGTTTATCATAGCAAAAACTCCTATCAAATAAATTTATTATTTTATTTGCCATAAAACTCGCGCTGGGCCGAAAAAAACGCATCGATGTTTTCCCACGGTGTCATCGGAGGAATGTCGCAACCCGACGATAAAACGAAATTCGGATATTTTGAGCATTTATTCAATAATGCCATCGTTTCCTCTCTTACTTTTTCGGGAGTTCCCATTCGAAGTACACCGGCGGGATCAATATTTCCCATAATTACAACATCGCCCGACACTTTATCAATGATATCTTTCTCCAGATCCACTGCATTTCCGAAATGATAAGCCGCACATCCCGTGGTCATGATCGAGCCGAGCATCAGCGGTACATTGTTTCCGCAATTATGATAAATTATAATGAACTCATCGCTCTGAACCGCGTCAACTATTTTCTTGATGTAAGGCGAGGCAAATTCCTCTTCGAGTGTGGGAGAAAGAAGTCCCGCAACCGGCTCCGCCATTACTATACCGTTCGCCCCTGCCGATTTGTATGCCTTGGCATATTGGATCAGAAAAGAGGTGACCTTTTGAAGGACAATATGTACCATGTCGGGATCATCATAACAATCCATCATTATCTCGGAAACGTCAAGCAGTCTGGCGGCAAGGGAAAATGGACCGATCATGCCTGCGAGCACGGGGCGATCCGTTATCTCTTTACTTGCTTTTTCTATCGCATCAATATATAGCTGAGTCCTTCCGCTACCCACCTCGGGTATTTGAAGTGCTTCAGCCTCATCCATATCGTTTATTATTCTTCCCTTGACCGTAGGAACTTCGTCATCGGATACTGCAACCTCAGCGCCGAAGCATTCTGCCTCAACCGACAGATCCATAAAGCTTACAGAAGCTGCGGCATCCGTTCTGTCGGCTACCGCCTTCATTCCTTTAGCTTGAAGCGCGCTGTCTGAAATAAGTTCGCGAACTGTAACACCTAAAAGACTCACACACGGAAAGGACAGAATGGGCATAGACTTCTTTTGATCTGTACCTTTTAGCGAATCTACCCATTTTCTCATATTGTAATTTGTCATAAACTGACCTCTATTCTTAAATCTTACAAAACTCAACAGCTGCATCAGCTGCGCTGGCTGCATCAACGGTATAACAGTCAGCTCCTATCTTATCACAATATTCCTGCGAAACAGGCGCACCGCCTATCATAATCTTTACCTTGTCACGTATGCCCTTTTCTTCTGCCATTTTTACTACGTCAGCCATAACCGGCATAGTGGTGGTGAGGAGCGCCGAACAACAAATCACACGGCAATTCTGCTCGATAGCGGTTTGAATAAAAGTCTCAGCAGCTACATCTGTTCCCAGATCGATCACCTCAAGTCCCTTACCTTCAAGCATCATTTTTACAAGATTCTTTCCTATATCGTGCAAGTCACCCTGAACTGTACCTATGCAAACCTTGCCAACTGCCTTAATTCCGGCTTCTGCCAAATAAGGCTTTAGAATTTGAGCCCCCATATTCATTGCTCTTGCAGCAACAAGGACTTCAGGAACAAACACTTCATTGTTTTTGAACTTTTCGCCAATAATGCTCATACCGCTCAGCAAACCTTCGCTGAGAATATCGTTAGGCTTTACTCCCTCATCAAGTGCCTGCTGCACAAGCTGCTTTACTATTTTAGATTTACCCTTTTGAAGATTTTCAGAAATATCATTCAAAATCCCCATTATTTTTTCTCCTTTTAGTAATTTAATATATTCATCTACATATGTTTCGGAGTTAAAAGTTGATTGCCTGTATTCATTTGGCGTCATACCCATTTTCAACCTGAAATTCTTGTAAAAAGACGGGATATTGATAAATCCGCATTTTCCTGCGATATCGTTTATATTGGAATCACTTTTTTCTAAAAGCTGACAAACATTGTTCAATCTTATATCTCGTAGATAATCCGAAAAATATTTACCGGTGATTTTTGTAAATACTCGTCCCAGATGAGATTTGCTGATATAGAGCCTCTCAGCAATTTTTTCTTTCGTAAGTGATGGATCATGATATTCTTCGCGTATTATTTTAATGGCGCTGGATACAATATTCCATTCCTCGTATGATGCAAAAGAAAGGTTTTTTACAGAAGAATTTATATATCTTGAAATAGTTATCAAAAAATAAGAAAGCACACCCCTTATGGCATCTTTGTACTCATCTTTTCTCATTTCCGATTCGTTTTCGATAATACCCCAAAGGTAGCAAAGATTATCAAAAACCGTAGCATTTAATACAGCATATCCTAAAGTTGAGTTTTCACGAAATATACCATAACAATAGCGGTGGCTTGAATGACTGGCACACTCTCCACTGAACCAATCATTCGTATTCCAAAAAAGCCGCCTTATCTCAAAATCGTCACCCTCTTTTTCAATAAAAAAGCCATGAGGAGTGCGGGGAGGGATTACGAATATATCGCCTTGTTTGCTTGGGATGTCCTTATCAAGAACGCGATGTATTCCGGAGCCCGAGACAACCAAGGCTATCTCAAACATATCATTTGATTCAAGTCTCAAAAATGCTCGTTTTTCACTGAATATCTTTTCACATGAAAGAATATTCGAAATAATTCCTATTTCGCTATTGGCACCCTTTATCATTGCTCCATCCCTTTTAATATGAAAATAATTATAAAAATACACTTGAATCAATACGCAAATAACAACTTTACATATTAATTATATCATAAGAAACAAGTTATGTAAATCTCGTTTTTGACTTTTTTTCGACGCTTCAAATAGCTCAAAAACATACAAAAAGCGGAAATCGTATAGTGAAGCCTGATTTCGCCAAAACGCTAATACATTTGCAGCCTTTATTAAGCCGCAGCATGATTTAGTGGATGAGTGCAAAGCAGACGATTGACGCGGATATGATGTTCGATGTTACGAAGAATGTAAAGCAAAACAAAATAAAACGAGTGTGCAGGCGTAATGCCTGCACACTCGTTTTTTAATATGGATAATTGAAATAAAAAACAAATCCGAACACATCGTTTGTGACGAAATAGTTCAGATTTGTTTCTATTGGTGACCCGTACGAGAATCGAACTCGTGTTACCGCCGTGAAAGGGCGGTGTCTTAGCCGCTTGACCAACGGGCCTGGTAGCGGAAGTCGGACTTGAACCAACGACCATTCGGGTATGAACCGAGCGCTCTAGCCAACTGAGCTATTCCGCCACAAGTGCCTAAATATTATACCACAGAGATGCGGTTTTGTCAATACCTTTTTTGAATATTTTTTCGAAAAATGCAAAAAAACTCAATATATTTTTTCTTTTCGCTCTTTTTTGTGCAAATATCTCCCGTTTTTTATATAAAATTTTTGGTAGATAACTATTTGTAATGAAATGTTCATTTATTTGCTGTATAATTATATTATATATTGTTTGTTTTTGAAAGGCAGATTACGCACAATGAGTAATCTTAATTCGTTTATCGGCGGCATCCGCATACCCAAAAACGCCCTCGAAACCGTGGCGCCGGGTATGCCGATTGAAAAATTGCCGCACCCGAATATTGTTTGCATATCATTCTCAAAGCCCTCGCTCCCTGCGGTGACTGTCGGCGACCGCGTTCTTCTCGGTTCTCCGTTGACACTCCCCGAGGCGAAAAAGGCGGTGCATTCGAGTGTTTCGGGCAAAGTTACCCATATTGATCTTGACTCCGACGGAAACGCGCTTTCCGTGACTATTGAGAACGATAAGCTTGACGAGCCCGCGCCGTCGGTTGTTCCCTTTGACAAAAAACTGACCGATGCCGCGCCCGAGGAGATTCTTTCTATAATTAAGAAGGCAGGCATCTGCGAGTCGCTTGACGGTGTTTCCGTGGCAAGGCGAATCGAATGTGCCCTTGGCGGCACGCGCAGACTGATCGTGAACTGCACCGAATGCGAGCCCTTCCTTGCCTCGCGCAGAAGGCTTGTGCTCGAGCGTCCTTCCGAGATCCTCAACGGCGCAAAGATACTTTTGCGCGCTCTTGAGGTGAACTTTGCCGATATTGCGATCGACAATTCGGATATTTCCGCCATTCGTGTGCTTGAGAATACGATTGGTGGCAATCCCCTTCTGCGCCTTCGCGTCACGGGCGACAAATACCCTCAGAGCGACAAGACGCTTATCGTCAATGCCGTTACGGGCAAGGAGCCTCCTGCGCGTGAAACGACCTCGCAGCTCGGATACGTTGTTTTCACCGCCGAGACCTGCGCTGCGATATTCCGTGCTTTTGCACAGGGAATGCCTCAGACGAGAAGGATCGTCACGGTCGGCGGAGACTGCATAAATGAGCAAAAAGTGCTCGAAGTTCCGATCGGCACTCCGCTTTCGGACATCGTTTCCTATTGCGGAAGTTACACGGCGAAGCCCGCTGCCATCATCTCGGGCGGACTTATGAAGGGTACAAGGCTTGCGGATGATTCCTATTTCATCTCAAAACGCGACGTCGGTTTCCTCTTCCTTTCGGATGCGTACATAAAGCAGGTTGAGGCGACCGATTGCATTCGCTGCGGCAAATGCGTGGACGATTGCCCTATGCATCTGATGCCGAACTATCTTGTTCGTCACGCAAGTGTGCTTGATCTGAAAAAGTCGCTTGCAATGGGACTTCGCAGTTGTATTGAATGCGGCATCTGCGCGTATAATTGCCCATCGGGCATAAACCACGTTTATCACATCCGCCGTGCAAAAGAGGCGTACAATGCCGAAAAGGCAAAGGAGGAGAGCGATGAATAATTCTTCCCCCCACATCAGAAGCGGAAACAGCGAGCTTGGTCTTTTGATCGACTTTATTATCGCGGCGATCCCCGCTCTCATCTGGAGCGCGATAGCTTATGGCTCGCGCCCGATCATGATAGTTATTCTTTCGGTAGGCTTCTCTCTGCTTTTTGAATACCTTTATTGCCGTTTCCTGAAGAAAAATATGCATCTCCCGACGGCGGCGGTCCTTGGGCTGATAACGGCAATGTTCATGCCCGCGGGAATTTCTTTTTGGATAATTCCTCTGACGGCGCTAATTTCGTTTGCCGCGCGGCGCTTTACGCGCGGGATCCTTCATCCCGTGGCAACTGCGCTTCTTCCTTTCTTCTTTATCGGAAGAGAAATGACGGCGCACACCAAGATCTTTGAGCCTTTGAAGTTCTGGAAGTTTTCATACTCAGCTCAAATGGACGAGCTTGCGGTGAACATGCCGGTTTCTGTGCTGACACCCGAAAACGGCCCCGATATTACTGCGTTTGACGTGTTTATCGGCAATGCGCCCGAGGCGATCGGAACTATGTCCGCGATACTTCTCATAATCGGCGGCATCTATCTTCTTGCGCGCAGAAACATTTCCTGGCATATCCCCGTCGGAGTTATCGGCGGCGCGGCGCTTGTTTGGTTTACTATGCTATTTGACGGCGCGCATTACAATTATCTCATCTACCACCTTTGCTCGGGCGGAATATTCCTTGCGGCATTCTTTGCGGCGACCGAATATTCATCCTCACCGACGGTGAAGATGGGACGCCTTGTCCACGGCGGTGCTTGCGGAATCCTTCTGATGCTTTTCAGACACAGCGGAATGAACGCGGCAATGAGCGTTTTGCTTGCAATGTTTATTGTGAGCCTTTTCTCGCGCGTTATCGATATGGTAATGGCGGAGAGATATTTCGGTTATCACACTCGCAAACTTGCGGACAGACTCAAAACACTGATACCTAATATTATGAAGTAAGAGGTAATAGGTAAGAGGGAAGAAGTAAGGTGAATTTCCGCTTACGCAGAAATTTCCAATTAAAAATAGCTTTTCGCCGCGGCGAAAAGCTACCTTACTTCTTCACTATTCACTATTACTTTTTACTTATTTTTATATTCCCGTTTCCTCGTAGATCTCGAGGAGACGGTTTTCTATTTCTTCAATTCTTGCCGAGATCTCTGCCGCGCGGACGTAATCGGATGCCGCGTCGCCGTAAAGCTCTGCATTCAGGGTGTCGAGCTCTGCTTCGAGCTCTTCCTGCTCTTTTTTGAGGCGAGCAAGACGGCTTGCTTGCTTTCTTGCCTCCGCGGCTTCGCTCTTGCGGCGCAGATAGTCGGCTTTGTTGTCCGAAACAGCTGCCTCTGTTTTTGGTGCGGCTACCGCTACGGGGATTATCTTGCCGTTTTCGCGGTAAGCCTGCCATTCGTCCCAAGCACCTCTTGTCTGACCTATCGGAAGGCTGACGAGTCTGCCTTGCTCGTCGAAGCAGAGAAGGCGTGTGGCAAGGCGGTCGATGAAGGCACGGTCGTGCGAAACGCAGATGAGAGTGCCGTCGTAGCCCGCAAGCGCATCCTCGAGTGCTTCGCGCGAGCCGATGTCAAGGTGGTTGGTCGGCTCGTCGAGGATGAGGACGTTCATTTTTGAGAGCATCAGCTTGACGAGCGTCAGTCGCGCGCGCTCACCGCCGCTGAGGACGGATACGGGCTTGAAGACGTCGTCGCCTCGGAAGAGGAAGGATCCGAGCGCTCCGCGCGCGTCCTTTTCCTTCATATCTGGATAGAGCGACCAAAGCTCCTCAAGCACGGTATTTTTCTCGTCGAGCCCTTGGTTTTCCTGATCGTAGTAGCCGATCTGCAGGTTGTGACCGTAGTCAATGACGCCGTCGGTCGGCTCAAGATCGCCGAGAAGGAGCTTTATCAGAGTCGATTTTCCGCAACCGTTGGGACCGACGATGAATACCTTCTCACCGCGCTTGACCTGGAAATTCAGCTCGTGAAGAAGGGTCTTGGATGCTGAGGGGTAGGCGAAGGAGAGCTTGCGGTCGTCGAGTATGTCGTTTCCGCTTTGAAGTCCGCGCGAAAACTGCATTTTGACTGTGCGCTCGTCCTTTTCGGGCGCGGCGATGCGGTCGATCTTGGCAAGCATCTTGAGGCGGCTTTCGGCAGCTATGATGTTGCGCTCGCGGTTCCAGCGGCGTTGCTGCTCGATGTATGCCTCCTGCCGCGCGATCTCCTTTTGCTGATCCTTGTATTGCTTTTCAAGGATCTCGCGGTCGCGTCGGCGCTGCTCGGCGCAAGCGGTGTAGCTGCCGCGATAGAGCTTTGCGCGTCCGCGTTCGAAGAGAAGGGTTTTGTTCGTTACCTTGTCAAGGAATCGACGGTCATGGGAAACCGTGATAAGACAGCCCGAATAGTTCGAAAGGAAGGATTCAAGCCACGCGAGGGTGTCGGCGTCGAGGTGGTTGGTCGGCTCGTCGAGAAGGAGAAGATCGGGTTCGCGGCAAAGTCTGCGCGAGAGTGCAAGGCGTGTGCGCTGACCGCCCGAAAGCGACTCGATGGGGAGCGACATCTGCTCCTCGGTGAATCCCATGCCCTCAAGGATCGAGTGGCAACGCGAACGGAACGTAAGTCCGCCGTCGCGCGCGTAGCGGTCGTGCAGGTCGGTGAATTCCTTGGTAATCGATGCGTATTTCGGCATCATTGAAAGCTCGGGATTGCGCGCAAGCCATTCCTCAAGCTCGGCAATTCGCTTTTCGGCGCGGAGATGCTCGGGGAAGGCGGCGTACATCTGCTCGAGAGCGGTCGCGCCTGTTTCTGCAGAAACCTCGTATGCGCTGTCCTGCGTCAGAATGCCGACGGATGTGTTGGCGGCAATGAAAACGCTGCCCTCGTCGGGGCGGTTTTCGCGCAGAAGGAGCGAAAGAAGGGTGGATTTTCCGCATCCGTTCGGTCCGACGATGCCAAGGCGGTCGTTCGTCTCAAGCGAAAATGAGATATTCTTAAAAAGCTCCCGCGCTCCAAATGAGAGCGAGACGTCGTTTACACTTATTACGGTCATTTTTTCGTCCTAAAGTTATGATAATGTAATTATTATATGTTCCCGCGCGCGCTTTGTCAACATAAAAAGTGTAAATATTTCATTTTTGGAAAAAAAGACTTGACAAAGGCGGAAAAATGTGGTATTATATTGTCAGAAATAGAACAGATGTTCTAATTTTGGAAAATCTATAAGGAGGACTCTCATTTGTACGAGAAGAAAAGAGAAGAAGAGCGCGAGTCTTTGCGCTATTCGGGTGATGTCAGTGCTGAGGAATTACGCGCTGCAGAAGAGTATCTTTCGAGCTACCGTCACGGCGCGAGGATGCTTGACTGCATGCGGTATGGCAAGCAGTTTATGGGAAGCGAGTTCCTTCCTGAGGATCCGTTGCTTCAATGGTCGGAGACCTATGACGATCTTGAATACGACAAGCCCGATGCAGATGAATCGATCATAAGAGCAAGAATGTACGGCGTGCGGCAGTTCATTTCCGAGCTGAAATGCGATTCGAACACACGGCTTTTGCTGTATTGGCACTATATCAGGGGCGTTTCGGTCACAAGATGCGCAGAGATGATGGATATTTCGCGCGCCGGAGCTTTCCGAGTGCGTAAACGTGCACTCGAAACCGCGGCAAGAGCTTTGCGCAAGGTCAAGAATAATGCGAGCATTTTGGATCTTTTGCCTTTGTAATTTTTGACGAATAATATCTATCTCTGCAGGGAAAGATAAATTTGACAAGATTCACGGAGGTTTTTAAGATGAATAAAGTAGCAAAAACATTTATAACAGCCGCAGGCGCGGGCGCCGCCTTTTGCGCCGCGGGAATTGCCTACTCGGCATACAATTCGCGCCCGATGAAGACCAAGCGTATGGTCAAACGCGCCACCAAGACTATGGAAAACGTCGGCGGAATGCTGACGGCGATGGCGCAGGTGTCAAAGTAAAATGAACCGGACGTCCCCAAAAAGGAACGTCCGGATTTTATTAATCTAAGGCATCGGTTTTGCCGCTAAGGTAGAGAAGAACTTTAATTGCATCAACGATGGTAACTTTTCCGTCTTTATTGATGTCAAGAGCGTTCTTATCATCAACGACGCCATTTGTTTCTCCAAGAATATATCGAATTATCATATTCGAGTCGCTTTTTTCAATTTTTCCGTTTCCGTCAGCATCGCCGGCGACGAACTTTGCGTGTGCAATGATGTTTTCGGCAACAGTGAAACCTTCAGCGATACGAGTTCCATTCTCAGTGTACCAACCTGCGAATACATATCCCTTGGTTGCCTCGGGAGATGTCATCTGCGCAAGGTTGAGCGAAGAATTGTACTGTGCTTCAATCTTGTGCCACTGGGAATTACCGTTCATAAATGTTACACTCATATACTCAATCTCGCCACACGCACACTTGTGATTGATATAACTATGCTGTGCATAACCGCCTTCGCTATAAGTGAATGTACTACTTCCATGATATCCGCATTCACAGCTCTTGTAATAAACCGCATATGAAGAACATGTTGCGGGCGATTTTAAGAACTCTGCATCGACCTCTTTTTGGTCATAAGTACATCTTTCAACAACCACCGTACACGTATCCTTGACGCCGTTTACATCAGCAGTTATAGTTGCGGTTCCATAACCGGTTGCAACAATACGCCCGTTTTGATTGCTTTTTTCGGTTACGGTTACAATACTTTCATTGCTTGAATACCATTCAAGATAGCGTTTTGCACTACTCGGTGTGATTGTTGCCTTAAGTGTATCCACATCATCAATGTGCAATGTAACTTTTGACTTATTGACATTGACAGTTACTTTATCTTTATATCCGTCCTCTACTACGATATTTATGCTGTATTTAGCAATCTTTGCAGCTTGTCCATCAACATTACCGTCGCCATTCTCATTCAAAACACTATCGGTAGCTTTGATCGATATAGTATAAGTTCCGTCGCTGCAGTTTTTGGGAATATACAGTTCAACCTCATATTCCCTGCCATTTCTATAACGATTGTTGGGGAACATTAGTGTAGGTGCATTTTTCTCAACGAAAACACCACCTGTATGTATAGTTGATCCGTCCTGACGCAAAACATTGAATTTCGCACTGTCTGCATCAATATAGAAGTGGTCGGTATTGTTTGCCAAAACAGTAATAATGATCGTGTCGCCGGGCTCATAAATTTCTTTGTCGGCTGACATTGTAACAGTTGCTATGGTTTCGTCGCTTACTGCTTTCCAAACCGCATAAAGTGTAATGTTTTCGTCAACAGTAATACGTGCTCCACCGCGATAGTCATGAGATACTGCATTCGGTTGTTCTGCCCAACCAACAAACTCATAGCCGGATCGATAGAGAGAATCTCCATCATCAAGGGTAACTCTACCTCCGGCAATAACTTCATCGTTAGCAATACTACCACGTCCTCCGTTGGCATCGTAGGAAACGGTAACATAACTTTCAACTGTGCTGCCGTCCGACCATGTAGCCGTAAGAGTCCAGTCAGTCGCAAGATTTATGGTATCGCCTGCCTTATAATAAGCAACATTGCCGTTTGCATCCTCGCCTTTCCAACTCTTGAATTCCTTGCCACTGGGAGTATGAAGGGGAGCGTCAATGACATATCCGTTACCGTCTCTTACAACATCGTGAGTAAATGCGGTTCCATCATTGTAATGAACATAGTAGTCCCACTTTGCATAAAGAGTAATATCATTGGAAAGAAGTAATTGATTACCGGGCTGAACGACCGTAACCTTTCCAAGATCATTGTTATCGCTTGCCCACCAATACTTTCCGTTAGGATCCTGATACATCCATCCCTTAAAATAATTCTTTAAGGATTCTTTTGCATTTATGGGTTCTTGAATTGTGTGAGTATTACTGTTCTGAATGTCAACCGGAACAATATCGGTTTTACCGGAACCATCATTATAATCGTACGTTACATCGATGGTTGTGTCCACCCATACGGCGTAAACTCTTTTGTCATTGGCGTTGGCTGCTCCAATGTCATTTTCGGTTTCTCCGTTTGTCCAGTCAACCGTGTTATCGTTTTCAAGCGACCAACCAATACACTTATATCCATCCCTTACTGGATATGTCACATCAAAAGTAAAGTTCTGCGCGTAAACCTTCGGTCGTGTAACGGTTGTGGCATTGTTATACGCCTTGAATATACCGCCGTTTGCATCAAAGATGATGTTGAAGGTTTTTGGCTGCCAGATAGCGTAAAGAGTTACATTCCCCTCTTTGGTAAGAACAGCTCCGGGCTGATAGGTTGAAGTTGTTGCAGTTGCACTTTCAGACCAACCAAGGAATGTGTGTCCGTTACGGGTGGGAACAGTTGTGGAAAGTGTGGTGCTGCCTACAGTATTTTCATGAGATGCAGGTGCACCTGTACCACCGTTGGCGTTGTAGTGTATACTTGCATCCTGTTTCCAAACAGCGTACAAAGTCAAATCTTCATTTTTGGAATAAGTGTTGCCAGGGGCGTAGGAAGGATTGGCATTTTGGGAATTTGAATCCGTTGTCCAGCCAATAAAAATATATCCTTCACGAACGGGAATTCCTTCTGGAATATTGATATCCATGGAATCAATTTTATACAATATTGGGGAACTCTGTGCATATCCAATCTGCTTAGCGGCAACAAAAGCTCCGCCATTCAAATTGAAGTGCACATGATGAATAGATGTGTCAATAAAATCACTATAAGCGCCAAGGGCTCTTTCATAATAGTTACTCCTGTACTGTAATAATTGAGCACTTTGAACTTTTGCTACCTCAGTTAATTGCGGATCAATTTTGCCAGGAATATAATGCATCCATTCAAAGTTCAATAGGCCCGCGGTCGCATATGTGTTATTTATTTGTGATGCATAGTTTTCGCTTGCAGCACAAATTTCATAAATCATTCTCGAATAGGTATTAAGTCGTTTGGCATTTTCGCTGTTCGGATTGTTATTAAAATTATGATATGCATCTCTATACTGGTAATAGAATCTGTTTCTGAAATAGTCTAAATAGAATAGCGTTACATCGCTTGATTTCATAGCAGTTTGCCCAAAAAGAGCATCTCCGCTAAACTTCCAAATCCCTTCAAATATGTTGAATAATTCAAATCCATAAATTAATCCTTGACCAACTTTTGCGGTGGTCGTTAACCACTGAGGACTTGTTGAAGAGTTAACAATAGCTCCTGCTCCAGCTTTAATAGATGCAGATCCCAAATCAATAAAGGTATCCAATCTATTTATGCTTTCAGAAAGCAATTTGTCCTTAAAAGATGATTCACCAGCATTCCATAATTCATCATATGCTACTGTGTATGCCTTTATATATTCACCTATAAGTCCATCTGTTTCAAATTCGCGAAGGATATCAATCTCCGAATTAGACAAGCTTTTTATATTATCATATTTTGCAGCACGTTCAAGAACTTCTATGCCTTCATTTGTATCGTCTATGGCGCCTAATATAAGGGAAGTGAGTACGCCAAACGAGTAATCCCCAATTTTTAACTTACCGGTATTGACGGAGGAAGCAAGTTTGTTAAGTGTAAGATCACTGCTTGATGCAAAGGCTTCTTTATATATGCTTCTTAAGGGGTCAAAACTATAAACACTGTATCCAGTTTTAATGCCATTTACAAGAATGTCCTCGTCTGATTCATTGGTTTCAGTAATATCATTATTGCCATTGGCAATTGCATCACCTGTATATAACACGCACGAAAGCAGGATATCCATGGCTATCTCATCTTCAATTTGCTCGAATTGATCAATACCATCATAATGATCTTCCAAATATCGATAAGCATTTTCAAGAAGTTTAATTCCTTCATCAGAATCAACACCATTGGGATATATCTGAGCAAATAGTTGGTTGAATGCTGAATTCTCATCAGTAAAAACTGCTTGTACCGGATCTGATACAATGCCGTTATATGCTTTGTTATAATTATACCATGCGATGTAAACATCGATTCCGGCATCAAAAGCTTCGGCTTCAGTCATTTGAGAAGCTGTTTTTGCCCCTACATTTACCGCAAACGCTGGAATCATGCCGACCATCATAGTCAGCACGAGCAGCATACTAATAATTCTTTTTTTCATAAGTCCTCCCAAAAATGGTTTTTAATAAAGTTGATTTTAGTTGATTCTATTTGTTATGCCTTAATTCCTTATTCCTCCTCATACCAGGCACAAATATGATTGGCATCAACAGCTTCTAATTGTATATCGCAATATGTAGTACTGTAATGCTTGCATTTTGAACAGCAGTTCTTGCCGCCTTCAGACTTCAAATCATAAAGACCTGTCTGTCTATATCCCCATTTCTTTTCATCTTTATCGTCTTCGTCGCTATTCAAATAGTCATCATAATAGTTTTTGTCAGATGTTGTGTTTCCTTTAACAAAGTCGATGATTTGGCAGACTAACCAAATTCCTCCGCTGATGCAGAATAGTAGCACCATCGTTCCTAAAAAACCAAATGCATCGATGGCAACAAAAAGTAACCATATTAAAACGATTCCGACAACTGCGGGCAATACATACGAAAGAAGAAACAAAATAATGTCCATTAAATACTTTCCTCCAAACCAATATGAATCTAATATTGACGAAACCAAGGTGGTACTTTATGCACACCTGTGAATCTGTTCTCCAAGATTTTTATTATGTAATTATTATAACACAACGTCGCAATAAAATCAAGCATTGTTGTCAATTTATTTGGATAATTCTGTATGAAAATGATACAATCATCAGTAAAACTAATAAGGCTAATGAAAAAAGTGCCGTCCTGTATGGATAGCACTTTTTGTATTGGTGAAGAATCTCATTTCGCAAGCTTTTCAAACGCGGGGCGGTAGAGATTTAAGATTTTTGCTGCTGCTACATCGATTTTTTCATCGTCCGTCATAGTGATTTTGCTTTTGAGAGGTTTAGTGTTATTTTTCTTTGTTTGTGTTGATTTATCGTATTTTTTAGGAATCAAAATAATGTTCCTCCTTTGTGGTGTGTTGAAGGAGCGCAAACCTACCGCTTGCGGTAGGTTTCAGACCACTGACAAAGCCTATCTCAAACAAGGGATAGGCTTTGTCTTTTGCAAAAATATTCCCAAAACAAGCAAAAGTGAAGATTACTACTACACCA
>JAZSOQ010000133.1:0-6434 GCA_045537015.1 Eubacteriales bacterium | reverse complement strand
GCCGCACTTGTCGCAGCGGTAGAGGGGGGCGCCGGCGGGCTTCTTTGCGCCGCATTCGGGGCAGAATTTGCCAAGATTCAGGCTGCCGCAGGCGCATTTCCAGCCCTCGGCGGCGGGGGTTGCCTGCTGCTGTTGCTGCTGTTGCTGCTGCTGTGCCATGCCGTGGAGCTGCTGGGCTGCGTTGAAGCCGCCGCCCATGGCGCCGCCGGCCATATGCATGCCCATGAAGCCGGTCATGGCGCCGGCGGAGTTGCCGGCGGCCGTCTCCATGGCGTTGGCGGTGGCGGTGGTCATGCGGCCGGCCATCATGGCGGCATTGGCGCCGTAGGACATGGAATCCTCCATCTCCTGGATCTTCTGCATATCCTCGGGGTTCAGGGTGATGGGGTTGAGGGCGATCTTCTCAACGGAAATACCGCGATCCCCCCAATCCTGCTGCAGGGCATCGTTCATGGCCTTCTTGAGCTCGTTTGCCTTGGCGGGCAGCTGGGCGGGACGCAGCTCCAGCTCCGCCAGGGCGCCGAAGGCGGGCTGCAGGGCGGAGATAAACTCCGTCTTCATCTGCTCGTCGATCTGATCGCGGGTGAAGGCATATTCCACATTGCCGCACCCCCTCGTGTAGAAGAGCAGGGGATCGGAAATGACGTAGGAATACACGCCATTGCAGCGCACATTGACGGTGCGGCTGAAGCCGATGCGCTTGTTCATGACCTCAAAGATGATGGGGCTGGGGGTGCCGAACTTGTTGCCCATGATCTCCTTGGTGTTGAAATAATAAACTCTCTGATCCTTGCCCGTGTCGCCGCCGTAGGTGAAACGCTTACCGATTGCGCGGAAGGTATCCTTCAGGCTCTCGCCAAACGAACCCGCAAAGATCGAAGGCTCGGTGGACTTATCGTAGGTATATTCACCCGGCTCCGCACAAACCTCAACGACCTTGCCCTGCTCAACGATGATCATACACTGACCGTCCGCAACGGCGATACCCGAGCCGTTCGAGATAACGTTATCGCTGCCCTTTGTATTGGAGCTGCGGCCGCTGACTCTCTTCTGACCCTTGACCACCAAGGTATCCATATCCAAAGCATCACAATAGAAAAATTCCTTCCACTGATCTGCAAGTACGCCTCCGAGGGCGCCAAATCCGGCTTTAATAAGTCCCATAATTCTCTCTCCTTAATATTTTTATAAATTTTTGTGAGCAAAATGTACTTTATTATAGTATATCACAAATTTCAGAAAATTTCTACCACTTTTCCACTTTTTCTAAAAAATAACACCATTTTTTACCTGTTTGCATCAAAAAAATAACTGTTCGCGAGCTATCCTTTTGTTTTAACGCGCTATAAACCAAACTATCAGCAAGCCCGCAGAGATGACGAGATATGTTTTCTTCAAAAAACGCGAAAGCATACATACCGTCACCGAGAACAGAACCGAGATAACCGTTCCAACAAGGTATTTTAATATCATCGCGAACCAAATCGGCATCGAATATGCTGTCTCTGTGACGCTTGCCAATGAAAAGGAGGCATTCGAAAGTTCAAAAGTCCGTAGGAGAAATACCATATCGATCCCCACAAACACCGCAAATGCCGCGACCGTGACCATTAAGGCAAGGAGCAGTTTGCTTTTATGCAAAGCCTGCATGCCGCTTGCGGTAGTCTGCGCGATACGGTAAAATCCCGTCTTATACTCGTTTTCATATATTCCGCTGAAAAAGAGGAGCAAAAAAGTGTAAAAAATAATGTCAGATCCGCTCTCGAAAAAGGCTATCCACCCCGTGTCGTAGATTAGCTGTGCTTCTATGCCGCGATTTGCCGCATTATCTATTCGTGCGCATTGGGCAGACAGCTTTATATACGCAAACTGTTCAACAGATGCACGCGAGTACTCGTTAAGATAGGCTTGATATTCATCATTGGTTATCAAACCGCTTACGACCGCCTGCCTCTTCGACTCGTATTTTGAAATCACCTCCGAGCACTCCAAAAGCTTCTCCGAGATCAGAGTGCGCTTACCATCGGTCAGCTCTCCGCATAGCTCATAGCACTTGGAGCGATAAAAATCCTCAGCGGGATCAGACTTCACCTCGTTTGCAGAACAAAATCCGATCTTAATACATATCATAACCGCACAAAGGATCAAAAGGTGCGACTTGACAAATGCTTTTTTCGTCTCCGAAAAAAGCAAGCTTCTTCTGCGCGGCTTTATCCTCGGCATCCCCGAGATGAGCCTTCCGATATAACCGAGAAGCATTTTTTCAGCCCCCGCGAGATGCGAGCTTGAAAAGCTCCTCAAAAAACACCGATGAAGAATAATTGCTTCAAGGATGCAGATACTCACAAGGATGATAACCGTAACTGCAATCAGCGGGATCGATCTTTCAAATATATTCACCGATCTATACCGCTCAAACAGCGGATCGGTCAACGCAGAGACATAAAAATTAAACAAATAACCCGCGTTTGCCGATGTGCTTACTGAAATCAGATAGCCTGCACCAACCATTCCAATCGAAAGAGCTATCGGCGCGAGATAACTGCGTACAATAACAGCTGTCAGAGCGGCAAAAAGTGAGAGGCAAAAAAGATTCAGCGTTTTGATCAAGAACGAGTACGTCAAATACTCAATGATGGTAATTCTGTACGGGCAATAAGCAAATGCTTCAACAGAGCAAATCGGCGCGAGCGGCGAGGATAAACCGAAACGCAGAGCAATTCCTATGAGACCTGACAGCAGCATCGAGGCAAAAAATAGCAGCGAGCAAAATGCCAAGACCAATATTTTTACGGCAATGCAGCGCCGACCTTTCGTGGTCATAAATAATACTTTATCCGTGCCGTTGTCAAATTCCACCATCGAGAGCAAGACTCCCGCAAGGATAGCGGCAAGCATAGAAAGCAAATCATCCGCCTTGTTATCGAAAAATTCGTTCCAGCCCTGTACTTTTACGGGACAAACACCGTCCTCAAGCAGATTTGTGTAATGCTCGATGACGTCGCGCTGATAGCGAATCATATAGTGATCGCCTTCGGTCGTCGCCTCATATTCAAGCAAATTTCTCTCCGCGACGCGGATGACATACGAGATATTACCCTCATAACTCGTGATATACTCGTCATTTTCGGGCGAATACAGCTCTCCAAGCAAACAAAAAAGGAAATTGATTATCAGCAGCGCCGCAAAAAAATACTTAAAGCCAATAGAACGAAAAAGCTTTTTTACTTCAAAACAGAACAGCTTCATATTATGTCACCGAAAAAGGAGAGATACTGCACCTCGAGCGATCCACCACGTTCCGCAAGCGACGCAACGCCTTTTTTCATAAATATCACCTCGTCCGCTATCCTTTCGACATCAGACACGATATGAGTCGCCCATATCACCGTCTTATTCTCGGCAATTTCGGATATGAATTCACGCAGCACGACTCGCTGCTTGGGGTCAAGCCCCGCCGTCGGCTCGTCGAGTATCAATATTTCCGGGTCGCCGAGTACAGCCGTACACAGCGAAAGACGCTGCTTCATTCCGCCCGAAAGAGCCGATATTTTCCTTTCCGGAACATCGGAAAGCTCAACACGCTCGAGGAGATAATTAATCTCGCCCTCTCTCTCGGGCGGAAGCTTTTTCAGCTCAGCGAGATAGAGCAAAAACTCTTTGACTGCAAAATTCGGGTACATGGCGGGGTATTGCGGCATATATCCGACCCTTGAGCGATATGCAATTCCGCTTTTTTCTATATCCTCGCCGTTATAAAGAACCTCGCCACCGCTCGGTTTAAGCAATCCTGCAAGGATGTTCATCAGGGTTGTCTTGCCGCTTCCGTTAGGTCCGAGAAGGGCATAAATTCCGTGTTCGAGTGTCAGAGAAACTTCGCGCAAAGCCTCGACCTTGCCGTACTTTTTCGATATATTTTTGATCTCAATTACGTTTTTCAATTTCCGCCACCTTTACCTCTCCGCTTACGATGTTGATAAGCAAAATCACATTTTCGTCTCTCTCGATAATGCCGTTTTCATCGGGTTCGGTATAACCGTAAGCATCGATAGCGATCCAATCTCCAACTCCGTTATTTCCTACCATATCCGCATACAAAGGTACAGCGCAACTCGTACCTTCAAGATCACAAAGAAGCCGCTCGTTCGAGCCATCGGCATCGCAGATATAGAATTTTCCGCCGCGATGGTCGTAATACTTTCTCGGTTCTTTTGAATCTTCAGACAGATAAAGCCCGAGATATTTTGATGCGCCGTGTTTCGCATAAATAAGTTTACCATTATAAAGAACCGGGACACAGGCTAACGTATCGGAAATAAACTTCGTTTCTCCGGTCACTGTATTAATCGCAGTTAGTTTGAAACAATACTCGTATGTATCACCGTAGTATCCGATCGTTTCCAGATCATAATGATACTCTCCCATTGAAGCATTATTGCTGTAAGTTCTGTCTCCGTCAATACGGTTTTGATAATTCATATCGGTTGAATAGTAAGCATTGCTGAAATCATCCGACCAATAAATTCGCTCACCTTCATCGGCATATACGTGAACTGATTCTTCGATAGGTTCGTTTGTCATTATCTTCACCGTTCGGCTTTTACGGTCGAAGCGGCAAATGTCGTGTGTATACTTATATTCTTTATCCAAATATGTCAGATTAAAAAATGCATACTCATCCGTCAAGTACAAATCCTCGATTGACCCCTCTTCGGCTTCGTAAATCACCTCGAACTTTCCGCTTTCACGGTCAAACAAACAAAGAGTTTTGTATCCTTGTTCAAAAATGTTTTGTTTTTCACCGCTTTTGAGATAATAAAGATACTTTCCCGCCATTTTAATATCATTTCCGCCAACACCGTAAAACGGGCAGGAATAGTTGTCGTGAAAGCAAAGAGGATCGGGGCACATGGGTACACAGCTTGCGGAATATGGGCTGATGCGATACAGAACGCTACCTAATACGGTATAAATATAGTTATCCGCATATTCCTCACCCGACGGTGACTCTTCATCCCAGTCGATAACAAACACACCGTCTTTACACGATGCACAGCATACAAGCATCGCAGCCAACAAAAGAAGTGACAGAATATTTTTCATTTCAAAATCCTCCCGGATTTTCTTATAATATATAACAGTTGATTGACTTCGTTTGTTTCAAATAAAAAGGTAAGCCATCACGCAAACGGTTATTTCTATCATTTGCGAAGCATTTCCGCAAGCTCGGGGTATCTGCAAAGCTCGTCCTCGAGGTCGTCGATGTTCTTGAGGATGATTCCATTGAAGCCCACCGCCCTTGCAGATTCTACGTTTTGCGGCATATCGTCCACAAAGATGCATTCCTCCGCGCGCTTTCCGTAACGCGAAAGGAAGAGCTCGAATATCTCGGCACTCGGTTTTGCCACTCCCTCGCGGTAGGAGGCGATCCCGCCGTCGAGATAAGAAAACGCCTCGTAAACCGAGCTCATATGCTCAAAGGCGTGATCGGTCGTATTTGAAAGGAAATAAACACCGACACCCGCCGCCTTCAGCCGCTTGACGACCTCGGTATTTTTCTTTGAAACGCGGAGCATATCGTCGCAGTTTTCCATGATCATACGCACGTTTGCAGCATCCTCGGGATACTTTTCGCAGATCGCGTCAATGATCTCCCTGCGCGACTTCGTACCGAGATCGCCGCATCTCCACTCCGCGCTTTTGAAGCAAATGTTTGTATAATAATCGATCTCGCCCTTCTTGGTGATGAACTGCGAGATGTAAATATCGGGATAAAAGGAAACCAGCACGTTTCCGATGTCAAGAACTACGTTTTTTATCATTGTAGTGGTGCTCCTTTGATTCTTTACATTAATTATAGCATATTTTTTGATAAAATGCAACAAATAATATTAATATGATTTGCGCCCTTCGGGCGCAGGGTGACAGAGCGCAATACTTCCCTACATTCGGGAAGTATTGACTCTGTCCAAACAGTCGGCAGGGGCGCCGCCTGTTTGAAGCACGGAAGCGAGACCTGAAGGTCTCGCATTGAAATGAGGCTCCGCCACAAACTCCGCGAACTTTTGAAAAAGTTCGATCAAAACTTCAATCTTTTTATAATAATCGCAAATTTCCGAGCAACGCGAGGAAATTCACCACCACTTTTCACTTTTCACTCTTCACTTTTCACTTATAAAAAAAAGACCGCCGAAGCGGTCTTTTTATTATATTTCTTAGCCCTTGATAGCTGCCTGAGCTGCTGCAAGACGTGCGATCGGTACTCTGAAGGGAGAGCAGGATACGTAGTCAAGGCCGATCTTGTGGCAGAACTCAACGGAAACAGGGTCACCGCCGTGTTCGCCGCAGATGCCGATATGCATATCGGGTCTGACTTCCTTGCCCAGCTTTGCGGCCATCTCCATCAGGCGGCCGACACCGGTCTGATCGAGCTT
>JAZSOQ010000086.1:0-8091 GCA_045537015.1 Eubacteriales bacterium | reverse complement strand
AGAAAGAACAGAAAGAACAGTTTATGAATAGACAGATAAGTACGATCTTAAAATCGGTTTCAAAGCCGGGAAGATATTCAGGCGGAGAATACGGACAGATAATCAAGGATAAAACAAAGATCAAGGCGCGCTTCGCGTTTTGCTTTCCCGATACGTATGAGATAGGAATGTCCAACCTCGGTATGAGGATTCTTTACGGCGTTCTCAACCAAAGCGACGACGTCTGGTGCGAGCGTGTGTTTGCTCCCTGGCAGGATATGACAGCCAAGCTCCGCGAGAAGAATATACTGCTGACCGCACACGAAAGCGGCGACAACGTCCGCGATTTCGATTTTCTCGGCTTCACTCTGCAGTATGAGATGTGCTACACCAACATTCTCAACGTCCTCGAGCTTTCGGGAATTCCGCTTAAAGCCGAGGATAGAGGGGAAGAGTTCCCCATAGTCATCGGCGGCGGTCCCTGCGCGGTAAATCCCGAGCCAATCGCGGAGTTTTTTGACCTCTTCAACATCGGAGAGGGCGAGGAGATGCTCCCCGAGATCGTTGCTCTCTACGTCAAAATGAAGGAATCCGGCGCAACCAAGAAGGAATTCCTCCTTGAAGCCGCACGCACTATTTCGGGCGTTTACATTCCCTCACTTTATGACGTTGAGTATAATGAGGACGGCACTGTAAAATCATACACTCCCAATGCCGAGGGCGTCCCCGCAAGCGTCAAGAAGCGCATAGTTGCCGACCTTGACACTATGTATTTCCCCGAGGCAGTCGTTATGCCCTATCTCGAGACTGTTCAGGACAGAATCATGCTCGAGGTCTTCCGCGGATGCATTCGCGGATGCCGTTTCTGCCAGGCGGGAATGATCTATCGCCCCGTCCGCGAAAAATCTCCCGAGACCTTGCTCCGTCAAGCAAAATGCCTCTATGAAGCAACGGGCTATGAGGAAATTTCGCTCACTTCGCTTTCGATTTCCGACTATACAAAGCTCCCCGAGCTTACCGACGGACTTATCGAGTGGACGAATGAGAAAAAGGTAAATCTCTCCCTCCCCTCGCTCCGCATTGATTCCTTTACAAATGAACTGATGGAAAAAGTCGCATCGGTACGCGCATCCTCGATCACTTTCGCCCCCGAGGCGGGCACGCAAAGACTCCGCGACGTTATCAATAAAAACGTCACCGAGGAGGATCTTATGCGCTCGGCTTCGATCGCGTTCGGATCGGGCAAGGAGCAGGTCAAGCTCTACTTTATGAACGGACTTCCCACCGAGACCGACGAGGATATCGAGGGAATCGCAAAGCTTGCTAAGGCAACTATCGAGCAGTTCTATGCTACTCCCGGTCACAGCCGCCGCGCGCCCGGCGTAACCGACAGCGTTTCCTGCTTCGTCCCCAAGCCTTTCACTCCCTTCCAGTGGGAGGCGCAGGATACTGTCGATGAGCTTGTCCGCAAGCAGCAGCATCTCCGCACTTGCATCACCGACCGCAAGATCAAGTACCACCACCACGACGCCCGCGTTTCGCATATCGAGGCGGTTCTTGCTCTCGGCGACCGCAGACTCTCAAAGGCTCTTCTGCTCGCTCACGAGCGCGGATTCGGCTTTGACGCTTGGGATGAATATTTCGACGCCGAGGCTTGGATGAAGGTCTTTGCCGATTCGGGCATTGATACCGCGTTTTACGCAAACCGCCGCCGCGCGGATGATGAAGTTCTTCCTTGGGACATCATCGATGTCGGCGTTACAAAAGAATTCCTCCTTCGCGAAAAGAAGAAGGCTTATGAAGAAAAGACCACGCCCTCCTGCCGCGAGCAGTGCTCGGGCTGCGGCGCAAACTGTCTGGGAGGTAAGGATATATGCTGTCCGAATTCAAAAAAATAAGCGAATATCCGCTTCTCCCGACTCCCGTGACGATTCGCCTTGGATTTTACAAAAAGGGCGCGCTCCAATATATTTCGCACCTCGATCTTCAGCGTACCTTCCAGCGCATCCTCAGCCGCGCCGAGCTCCCGCTTTGGTATACGCAGGGCTTCAATCCCCACCCGAAGCTTGTCTTCGGACTTCCTCTTCCGATAGGATGCGAGAGCGTTTGCGAGATGGCGGATATCAAGCTCACCCGCGATATGCCCGCCGAGGACATCCTCGCACGTCTGCATAAGGCAACGGTCGACGATCTCGATTTCTTTGCCTGCTACCCCGCAGAGCGAAAATTCGCCGATATAGACGGCGCGCTTTACGAGTATAATATCGAGTGTGAAATCGATGATGAAATGCTGGAAAAGATCGATCGCGTGTTGTCAAATTCGCCGCTGACGGTGCTTAAGCACACCAAATCGGGCGATAAAGAAGTCGACATCTTCCCGCTTATCAAGAGCTTCAAGCTCGAAAAGCATGAGGGCGGACTGAAGATCACCGCACTTCTCGCTGCGGGAAGCAATCAGAACCTCAGCCCCGAATATCTGCTTGAAGCACTGCGCAAGAGACTCATCTTCCTCCGCGAGGAAGAAAATTATTCGATCAAACGTCTTTCGATCCACGACGCAAAGGGAAAAATATTCAAATAAACAGAAAGGAGAACGGTATGGATATCACAGAGATCAGGCAGAATATTGCCGTCAATATTTCGGCAATGAGAAACGCTGCGGGACTCACGCAAGCGCAGTTTGCCGAAAAGCTCAATTATACCGACAAGGCGATCTCAAAATGGGAACGCGGAGAATCGGTGCCCGATATAGCCGTTCTTTGGAAGATAGCCGATATGTTCGGCGTAACGGTCGATTGGCTGATAACCGATCACGGTTCGTCGGAATCCACACCCGATGCAGAAGCAGTGAGGGCAGGGAAGAAAAACCGCCTGCTCATCTCGCTTCTTTCGTCCGTCGGTGTATGGTTTATCGCGACGATAGTCTTTATCGCAATGCAGAGCCTCGGCACCGAGCGAGTCTGGCTGCCGTTTTTGTGGGCAGTACCCGCAACCTGCATCGACCTTCTCGTCTTCAACGCCATCTGGGGCAAATATAAGATCAACTTCCTGTTTATCTCGCTGATAATCTGGACGATCATCGGAGCAACCTACATCACTATCTCAAATTGGTCGCTCTGGTATATCTTCCTCTTCGGCGCGCCGCTCCAGGTTGCAACGATCTTCTGGTCACAGATAAAGATCATCATCAAACCCAAAAATAAAACAGAACAACCCGCCGAAAATGCGGAATAAATCAAATCCGCAAGTCACAGATGGCTTGCGGATTTTTCAAATTATGGAGGAATCAAAATGAAAAAGTACCTGCTCCCCGAATCGGGCAATTTCTACAAGGCAAATCTTCACTGTCACACGGTCCTTTCGGACGGCTGTCTGACACCCGAAGAGGTCAAGGAGATCTATAAAAACGAGGGTTATTCCGTCGTTGCTTATACCGATCACGACATTCTCATCCCCCACCACTCCGAGCTTTCCGACGACGAATTTCTTGCACTGAACGGTTGGGAGATCACGTTTACCGAGCCCGAAGTTGATGCGATCCGCAATGTTAAGCGCGTTTGCCACATGTGCTTTATCGCAAAGGATCCCGACAACGTAAAGCAGGTCTGCTGGTTCCACCGCAAGCATTTCAACAAGAACGAGGACAAAGCAAACTGCGCCGACGAACCCGAATTCAAGCCCGAATACACTCCCGAGTCGATCAACGAGTGTATCGCACGCGTAAAGGAAGCGGGTTTCTTCGTTACATATAACCACCCCACCTGGTCGCAGGAGGATTACACCCGTTATACCAAGTACCACGGTATGGATGCTATGGAGATCTGCAACTTCGGTTGCTGTGCGATAGGTCATCCCGAGCAGAATGACAGAGTCTATGACGATATGCTCCTCGCGGGCGACCGCATCGGATGCCTCGGCACCGACGATAACCACAACAAGCACCCGAATTCCGTCGATTGGGATTCCTTCGGCGCGTGGACCTGCATCAAGGCAGATAAGCTCGATTACAAGGCGATCACAAACGCACTTGCTAACGGCGATTACTATGCTTCTCAGGGTCCTGATTTTACCGAGATCAGCTACGAGGATGGTAAGATCACCGTCAAGACCTCCCCGGTAAAGACTATCGCATTCAGCACCGGCTCCCGTCACGCGGGATATTTCGGTAATTTCGATGGAACGCCCATCACCGAGGCAACCTTCGAGCTTAAGGAAACCGACAACTACGTCCGCGTAACTATCCGTGACGAAAAGGGCAAACCCGCACATTCGAGAGCATATTTCCTTGATGAACTGAAATAATGAATTACAAACGCACAAAACTCGCCTGCTATTCAGCCTACGTCACGATGGCGTCTGCTTTCGCGTTGCCTCCGCTGCTTTTTGTGACGTTTCACGATATGTACGGCGTTTCGTACACACTCCTCGGAACGCTTGTACTTATCAATTTCTGCACCCAACTTACGGTCGATCTGATCCTTTCATTTTTCTCAAAGTATTTCAATGAAAAGTTCTTGGTCAGAGTTATGCCGATCATAACCTCGTGCGGACTCACAATCTACGCCTTCACGCCCGTGCTTTTCCCAAATTCGGTCTTTGTCGGGCTTATGCTCGGAACGATCGTCTTCTCGGTTTCCGCGGGACTTTCGGAGGTGCTTGTCAGCCCCGTTGTTGCCGCACTGCCTTCGGATAACCCCGGACGCGATATGAGCTTCTTACATTCGCTCTACGGCGTCGGAGTTACTGTGGTCATCGTGATAAGTACAGTCTTCTTCAAAGTCTTTGGAAGCGAAAATTGGAGCTGGCTGACGCTTCTGTTTGCTGCATTTCCGCTAATTACCGCCGTACTCTTTATGACGTCGCCAATGCCCGATATGACTCCCTCGGAGGAGTCGAAGAGCGGCGAGAAGTCAAAGAGATATACAGTCGGACTCGCCCTCTGCGTTGCTTGCATTTTCTTTGGAAGCTGTGCCGAGAATACCATGTCAAACTGGGTCTCGAGCTTTATGGAAAATGCGATCGGCATTGACAAAGCCCTAGGCGACATCCTCGGCACCGCAATGTTTGCCGTCCTTCTCGCGCTGACGAGAATGGCGTATGCAAAATTCGGAAAGAGCATCACCCCGATCCTCTTTATCGGTATGATCGGTGCTGTTGCCTGCTATCTGATTGCGGGACTTTCGACCAACGCCGTTATCGCCCTCATCGCCTGTGCGCTGACGGGTATGTTCACTTCAATGCTATGGCCCGGCGCGTTGATATTCATGGAAGAAAAGCTCCCCGGCGCGGGAGTTGCGGCTTATGCCCTTATGGCATCGGGCGGCGACCTCGGCGCATCGATCGCGCCCCAGCTTATGGGCATCGTGGTCGATAAGGTGACCGCATCCGCCTTCGCCGCCAATCTCGCGACCCAAACAGGCCTCACCGCCGAGCAGATCGGAATGAAATCCGGAATGCTGCTCACAACCGTCTTCCCGCTGATCGGAATCATCGCGCTTGCCATTACGGTCAGGTATTTTAAGAAGAAAAACATATAAAAACAAGCCGACTTGGAGTGTATGATCCAAGTTGGCTTGTTTGTTGTAAATCGAACTTTACGTTCTACTGCATTATAATGCTTTGAAGAAAAAACTATTTATTAGACGAGTGCGAACAAAGCTTTCTTGGTGTCCCCTCATCACCCTCTGCGGAGGGAGCTTCTCCCAGGAGAAGCCTTAAGTAAGTTGGTGCGGTAATTTAATTTCTACAATAAATACCGCGCGATTGTTACTTTTTGTATCTAAATATAAACGGTAAACACAATGTCGAACTGATCTGATTGTTATTGTAATATACGATAACCAAAAAGAATAAGCGGTGTTAACGGTAATCCAAGGCTTCTCCTGGGAGAAGCTCCCGCCGCAGCGGGTGATGAGGGGACACCGTCTGTACTGCATTATATCAAGTGAATTTTTACTTTAATGTTGACAATATGTCCTATATATGCTATAATTAAATAAGTGAATCGGGGACGGCACCCATAACAAAAAACGGAATTCACTATATATCTTAACTTTCAATAGCAAGGGGGTGACACCCATCGAAAAAAACGTAATTGTTGTTGACAGTCAAGGTAATGAATATGAAGCGACCTACCCGAAAAGGGCAAAAGGTCTTGTAAAAAGTGGCAGGGCACGCTTCGTAGGAGAAAATAAGATTTGCCTTGCGTGTCCGCCAGATATAAATTTGGAGGATAATAAAATGTCAGAAAATATCAATACAAACGTAGAGCAGAAAACCGTAGAACTTACCAAATCGGAAGTTTGGGCGCAGATCATCAAGCTTCAGGATCAGTTGACATCGCTCAAAGATACACTCAGTGCATTGATCGAGGTACACGATACAGACGAGATGGAGAACGCCGTTCCAACCAAGTCGGTTATCAACGAAGTGGTTTTGAACAAGACAAAAGTTATAAACGCTATCTTCAGCGAACGTGAAGCAACGCTCAATTCGCTTCTTGATTTTTATAAGATTGTGTATAACGATCTCTATCAGGAGCAGAAAAACGCGAGAAAAGAGAAGATAGAAACAGTTCAAAATATTTGGTACAAATATCTTGTCGAAATGGAAGGCTGGTTCGATGAAGAAGCTATGGCAGAAGCAAAGAACTACGTTAGATCACAGATTGATCTGCTCGTAATGGACATTATGGCAGATAAGATCTAAAACCTAAAATTTTGAGCCGATCGGGGTGCAATAACCTTGATCGGTTCTTTAATAATAGTCGAAAATTTCCGAGTTTTGGCGAGGAAATTCACCGCAATTATTCATTATTCATCAGCGAAGCGGCTTCATTATTCATCATTCATTAATGCCGTTGAATGAATAATGAATGATGAATAATGAAAAATGAATAATTCGCCCGCGCATCCTTTCGGACGCGCGGGCGTGATCAATATTTAGCTATAACCTATTATTTCATCTCAATAAGAGACTCATCCCACATATCGGGAGCCTCATATCCAAGGAGGTTAACAACGGTAGCAGCTACGTTGGAAAGACCGAACTGACCGTTATCAGCCTTGACGCTGATCCTGCCCTCGCCCGATGCGTCGTAGATGATGCAGGGAACGGGGTTGAGGGTGTGCGAGGTCTTTGCCTTGTAGGAGCCGTCCTTGTTGGTCTTGGGAGCCTTGGTTTTCTTGTCAAGCTCTGCCATTTCGTCTGCGTTGCCGTGGTCAGCGGTGATGACTGCAACGCCGCCGAGCTTGTCAACTACTGCGAGGATACGCGCGAGCTGAAGGTCGAGTGCTTCCATAGAGCAAACGGTTGCAAGGAGCGAGCCTGTGTGACCGACCATATCGCCGTTGGGGAAGTTTACGCGGAGGTAGCGGTACTTGCCCGACTCAAGGCACTCGATGAGCTTGTCGGTGATCTCTGCGCACTTCATCCAGGGTCTCTGCTCGAAGGGGATAACGTCGGAGGGAACTTCGATGTATGTCTCGAGCTCGTCGGAGAACTTGCCCGAGCGGTTGCCGTTCCAGAAGTAGGTTACGTGGCCGTATTTCTGAGTCTCGGAGATAGCAAGCTGGGAGATTCCGCTGCCTGCAAGATACTCGCCGAGGGTATTGGTGATCTCGGGGGGAGAAACCAGGTATCTTGAGGGAATGTGCAGATCTCCGTCGTATTCCAGCATGCCGGCAAATACCACGGAGGGCACGCGTACGCGGTCGAACTTGTCAAAGTCCTCTCCCGCCACAAAGGTGCGGGAGATCTCGATGGAGCGGTCGCCGCGGAAGTTGAAGAAGATCACGCTGTCGCCGTCCTCAACCGTACCCACGGGAGTGCCGTTCTCGGCAATGACGAATGCGGGAAGATCCTGGTCGATCACACCGAGCTCGGTGCGGTAAGCGGTAACTGCCTCGGCAGCGCTTGCAAACTGTCTGCCCTCACCCAAGACGTGCGTCTTCCAGCCACGCTCCACCATCGCCCAGTTCGCCTCATAGCGGTCCATGGTGATGTTCATGCGTCCGCCGCCCGACGCGATGCGGGCATCAAACTCGGAATCGCGGAGGTCTGCCAGGAAATCCTCAAAGGGATTGATATAATCAAGCGCGGAGGTTTCTCCTA
>JAZSOQ010000070.1:0-15007 GCA_045537015.1 Eubacteriales bacterium | reverse complement strand
TTGCTAAATCAAGATTGATATATAAAGGAGAATGGAAATGACATCTAACAAGTATGTTCTCTCATGGATCGACGAAATGGCGGCCATGACACAGCCCGACAAGATCGTATGGATCGACGGCACCGAGGAACAGGCTGAGGCTCTCAGAGCAGAGGCTTGCTCCACCGGCGAGATGATCAAGCTGAATCAGGAGCTCCTCCCCAACTGCTACCTGCACCGCACCGCTGTAAACGACGTTGCACGTGTAGAGGGCAGAACCTACATCTGCACCGAAAAGAAAGAGGACGCAGGTAACATCAACAACTGGATGGCTCCCGCCGAGATGAAGGAAAAGCTCTTCAAGCTCTACCGCGGTTCCATGAAGGGACGTACCATGTACGTTATTCCCTACTCCATGGGCGTTGTAGGCTCCAGCTTTGCTAAGTACGGCATCGAGCTCACCGACTCTATCTACGTCGTTCTCAACATGCTCATCATGACCCGCGTTGGCACCAATGTCCTCGAAGCTCTCGGCGACAGCGCTGACTACATCAAGGGTCTCCATGCAAGAGCTGACATCGACGAAGAGAACCGTTACATCACTCACTTCCCCGAGACCAATGAGATCATGTCCGTTAACTCCGGTTACGGAGGAAATGTTCTTCTCGGCAAGAAGTGCTTCGCTCTTCGTATTGCTTCCTACCTCGGACGCAAGGAAGGCTGGATGGCTGAGCATATGCTCATCCTCGGCGTTGAGTACCCCAACGGCGACATCAAGTACATCACCGCTGCATTCCCCTCCGCATGCGGTAAGACCAACCTCGCAATGCTCATTCCTCCCGCAATCTACCGCGAGAAGGGCTACAAGGTATGGTGCGTAGGCGACGATATCGCTTGGCTCCGTGTCAACAAGGAAGACGGCAAGCTCTATGCTGTCAACCCCGAGAACGGCTTCTTCGGCGTTGCTCCCGGTACCAACGAAAAGTCCAACCCCAATGCTCTTGCTACTTGTATGCGTGACACCATCTTCACCAACGTTGTTCACAACACCGAGAACAACACCGTTTGGTGGGAAGGTCTCGATAACAATCCTCCCACACCCGGCAACGCTATCGACTGGCAGGGCAGACCTTGGGACTGCACCAAGTTCGATAAGAAGGATAAGTCCACCTGCGGTGCTCATCCCAACAGCCGTTTCACCGCTCTCGCAAAGAACTGCCCCTGCATTTCTTCCGAGTTCAACTCCCTCAAGGGTGTTCCCGTATCCGCAATCGTATTCGGCGGCCGTCGCGCAAAGACCGCTCCCCTGGTTTACCAGTCCTTCGACTGGAAGCACGGTTCCTTCGTTGGTTCCATCATGGCTTCCGAGACCACTGCTGCAGCTGCAGGCGCAGTCGGCGTAGTTCGTCGCGACCCCATGGCTATGCGTCCCTTCGTTGGTTACAACATGGGCGACTACTGGAAGCACTGGGTTGAGATGGGCAAGGTTATCCCCAACGCTCCCAAGATCTTCCACGTTAACTGGTTCCGCACCGATGACGAAGGCCACTTCATTTGGCCCGGATTCGGCGACAACCTCCGCGTTCTTGACTGGATCCTCGCTCGTTGCGAAGATAAGGTTGGCGCTGTTGAGACCGCTATCGGTTACGTTCCTAAGGCTGAGGACATCAACATCGAGGGACTTGAGGACGTTACTCTTGACACCATCAAGGATCTTCTCACCGTTGATAAGGCATCCTGGCTTGAGGACGTTCAGAACATCAAGGAATTCTACGCTCTCGTCGGTGACCGCGTTCCCGCAGAGATGTACGAAGAACTTGCTGCTCTCGAGGCAAGACTTAACGCATAAGTTCAATTCTTATAATAATAACCCCGACCGAATCGGTCGGGGTTATTTGTTTTATTTAGTAAGTTCTTCAACTTTAATTAGATTGGTATTGCCCGATTTACCTGTAATATCTCCGCCGGTAACGACTATCTTGTCGCCCTTCGAAAGTGAGAATACCTCTGCCGCTGTGTTCTTCGCAATATAGAACAGAACGTCGATTGACGTGTACTTGTCGCAGATAACGGGTGTTACTCCCCAGGAAAGGGCAAGCTTACGCCACGTGATCTCGTTTGTGGTAAGACCAATTATCGGCACAGGTGCGCGGAATCTGGAAACAAGGCGGGCAGTCATTCCCGAAAGCGAGCAGGCTACGATCGCCTTTGCGTCGATATCAATAGCCATAGCACAGGTGGCGTGGGAAATAGCATCAACAGAATTCTTGATCTTGAACTCGGATGCATAGAACTTTGAAGCATAATCAATATCACTCTCCGCAGTTTCGGCGATCTTTGCCATAGTTTTAACGGTCAGAACGGGATATGTGCCAACCGCAGTTTCACCCGAAAGCATGATCGCACTTGTACCGTCATAGACAGCGTTTGCAACGTCGGATATTTCCGCTCTGGTCGGGCGGGGATTGTGTATCATAGACTCAAGCATTTCGGTTGCCGTTATAACGCGCTTTCCAAGCAGACGACATTTTGTGATAAGATGCTTCTGAATTGCAGGAAGCTTTTCAAAAGGAACTTCAACGCCCATATCGCCACGAGCTACCATAATACCGTCGCAATGCTCGCAGATTTCTTCGATGTTGTCATAGCCGGACTGGTTTTCGATCTTTGCAATAAGGTCAATGTAACCGCCGCCTATTTCGGAAAGATAGTTTCTTATATCGATCAGATCCTGCTTGCATGATACAAAGGAGCAAGCAACATAGTCAACTCCGTTTTCAACGCCGAAGAGAAGATCTGATTTATCCTGCTCGGAAAGATATTCCTGCTTTAAGTGCTTGCCCGGGAAGCTCATGCTCTTTCTGTCGGAAAGCTCTCCGCCGCAATCAACAGTACAATTAATATTACCGCCTGCAATGCTGTCTACTGTGAAAATCAAGAGACCGTTGTTCAGAAGAATCTTATCGCCAACCTCAAGTTCCTCGTTAAGGTGTTTATAAGAAACAGATACCGCGTTCTGGTTGCCGACTATTTCATCTGTGGTAAAGGTAAATTTGTCACCGTCGTTGAGGAATATCTTACCGTTTTCAAACGTTCTTATGCGGAATTCGGGACCCTTGGTGTCAAGCATTATCGCGATCGGAAGGTTGAGCTCGGTGCGCACCTTTTTGATAGCATTTATTCTTTTTGTATGCTCTTCATAAGTTCCGTGTGAAAAGTTCAGACGGGCGACGTTCATTCCCGCAAGGCAAAGACCGCGAAGTACCTCTTCGCTTTCACTTGCAGGGCCTATGGAACAAACAATTTTGGTTTTTCTCATATCTTTACCGCCTTAATCCGAGCTTGTCTTCTTGATCTCATTAAGCTCTTTAATGAAGGTCTCAATATCCTTGAATTCGCGGTAAACGCTTGCAAAACGGACGTAAGCAACGTCGTCGGCTTCCTTGAGCTTTCTCATAACCATCTCGCCGAGATCGCCGGAGGTGACCTCTTGTCTGAGAGAGTTATGAAGCTCCGCTTCGATCTCGGATGCTATCGTTTCGGCATTCACGGGACGTTTCTCGCACGCCTTGAGGAGTCCGGAAAGAAGCTTCTGACGGTCAAAGAGTTGTTTGGAACCGTTTTTCTTGATAACAATGGTCTGTACCGATTCCACGACCTCGAACGTGGTAAAACGCTTTTGGCAAGCCATACACTCGCGGCGGCGGCGAATATTATTGCTTTCGACATTCTGGCGTGAATCAATGACCTTGCTTTCAAGGCATCCGCAATGAGGACATTTCATACAAATCACCAATCCTTTCAAATTCAAATAGTATTACATAATAATGATACCATATTTTTCGTGATTTGTAAATAGTTTATTTGAATTTTCCCCAATTACTTTGCCATATCTTCGGCTATATCCTCAAGCGTACAAGGAGTGACCGTGTTTTCAACTACGGAATCGAATATCGAGACTGCGCGCTTTTTATCGGTACCAAAGAAGCTTAATCTGCATTCATCTCTGTTTTTTATCTCGATTGCATATACGGGACGAAAACCGCTGCCCAGAGATAGTAAAGTGTATTTAACGTCCATACCCTCTATTTCCGCAGATGCATTCTTTATCACGCTTATTCCCTTCTTATCGTTGAATTTCATTATATTCTCCCTTCGATCTTGCTTTTTTAACAATATTATACATAATACCAAAAAATTATTATTTGAACTGCTCGGCGAGAATTATAGTGCAATGTTAACAAAAATTTCAGATATTAATTTGCTCGACAGACTTCTGAACGACATTTGATATGACATTTTTAAGAAATAAGTTATATAGATTCCTGCCGTATTGAAGCAAAATTAGAAAAAGCAAGAAAAGTTAACTCGTTTTTGCATATTGATGTAAACAATTACCGCTTGAAACCACGCTTTATTCATAGTATAATACAATATATATGGAGTTTCGACTAACAGTTTGTTGTATATTTTTCAAATATTCATTGAAAGGAGTAAACAAGAGTATTTATGAAATTTATAAACCGTATGCTCATTGAATTTGCAAAAATGAGCAGGTTACCGGTTGATTTTTTCAAATTCGGAGCAAGCCTTACATTACTTGCTCTTTCGGGGATATATTTGCTTTGCGATGAAGAAGTTGCGCGGGGTGGGATTGGTATTGAATTATACTATGCACCGATGCTTGATTACATACTGACAACGTTTATAATCTTTTGGGTAGGGATGTTCATTCTTGACATTACCGAAAAAGAGATCACCGCCGGTAAAAAGCACCGACGGTGATATTTTTATTCGACATATTCTCCAAAGATTTCAAGAATGCGTTTTTCAGCTTCATTAGGATCAAGTTTATCGGCGGCATACGCTTTTTGGAGCAGTGAGTTCGGAAGATATTCGTCGTACTTATCGAACACGGGATTCTCTGCAGAAGCAATAACTGAAAGTGGGTTTATTCCGTTGCGTTTAACTTCTTCGGCGAGCCCGCGGGCGAGAATGTAATCATTACCCTTTTCCATTTTGAAAGTGATATACGCACCCGCTTCGTGTTCGATGCCGCTGATCTTGTATTCGTAAGCGTGGGCGGCGAGATATTTGCGGAATGTTCTGAATGATCTCGTACCAAGCCACGGGAAGATGCACCAGGAATAACCGCCAAGGTGAACTATCGAATGCTCAAGCATACCCGTGTTTCTTGCAAGATGGCGGGCGACTTCAAGCCTGTGGGCAGCATTCGGTTTGAGGTAAGGATAAACAACGTCCTCCTCAAGAACACGGCGCATTCTTTGCAAAATCTTTGTATGGATCTCGCCATAGTCACCGGGCCAAGAGACTTCCATTTTTCCCTCGACGGGTTTAACGTAGATCAGTTTTCTTGCAACGTCAAGTTCTTCGACTTCCCACACTCTGCCTGCAAGTGCAAATCTATCGCCGACGGGAGGGGGAGTTGTGATGGTTCCGATCTCTTCGGATTCGTGACGGACCGTAAAATCCTCGCTATCCTTAAATACGGCATAAAATTTAAAGCTTGAAATCAATCTCTCACCCGCAAGGCCGACAATCAAGCCCTTCTCTTCTGTCATCTCGATATAATCGTTTTCGATCATAGAGATCATCAACGTTTTGTAATCCTCTTTACTGATGCCCGAAAGCGGTGGTAACGAAAGAACTCTTTCGGCAAGTGCCCTCGGAGTAAGCTCTCCGCTTGACGCAAGAACGCTCAGCGTCTGATGAAAAGCGAGGCTGAAGGGCATCTTCTTGATTCTCGGGGGCTCGATGAATCTTTCCTCGATATATAGTTGAACAATCGCTATTGCACGAAGCAATTCCCACGGAAACAACTGTGGGAGTGGAGTATTCGGCAAAGGATTTTCCTCGCGGAAGACAAGCATCATTTCGGGAGGCTGACCGCGTCTCCCCGATCTTCCGAGACGTTGAAGCAGGCTTGATACAGAATTCGGCGAAGAATTCTGAACGACTCTTTCGAGCTTTCCAATGTCGATACCAAGCTCCATCGTTACGGTGGCGCAGGTCACGGCGTGGATATCTGCATCCTTCATCTTCTGCTCAGCTTCTTCGCGGATGGAGGCGGAAAGATTGCCGTGGTGAATGAGGAATATGTCCTTATCGCCTCGGTTCTTTGCAATTTGGCGCAGAGTTGCAGTAACAAATTCCGTTTCTTCGCGCGAATTTGAAAATACAAGCGACTTTTTATCTCTTACGCAATCATAGATATATTCATATCCCGAATCGATCTGAGCGCGCTTTTTGGGAGCACCGGAATCTTCGGGCTTTTTCTCGCCTTCGGCTTGAACGTGATCGTCGTTTTGTATATAGAAATGCTCCATTCCAAGACGCCAACGCAGTTTTTCGGGAGTAAGCGCAGGAACATCTGTATCTCTGCCGCTTCCCGCAGCAAGCCAAGCAGCCGCAAGCTCTGTGTCGCCGACTGTTGCGGAAAGACCAATTCTTCTCGGATGATGACCGATCAATCTGCCGAGTCTGCAAAGCTGACAAATGATCTGATTTCCTCTGTCCGCGCCCGTAAGAGTATGGATCTCGTCAATTATTACAAATTCAAGCCCGTGGAAAAGTCGGATGAGATCGTTCGATCTGTTCATAAGCATTGATTCGAGCGACTCAGGGGTTATCTGCAATATTCCGCGAGGTTTTTCGAGAAGCTTCTTTTTGTGCGACTGTGCGACGTCGCCGTGCCAATGAGTTACGGGGATGCCGGAAATATCAAGCAATTCCTCGATACGCGAAAACTGGTCGTTTATAAGGCTTTTGAGAGGTGCGATATAGAGCACCGCAACGCTTTCGGGAACATTGCCCTCAAGCATTGTGAGTATCGGAAAGAAAGCTGCCTCAGTTTTTCCCGATGCTGTCGATGAGGTAAGCAGAAGGTTGTTTTGAGTATAAAAGATCGACTCTGCCGCAAGAAGTTGGATCTCGCGCAACGCTTCCCAGGAATGCTGATAAATGTATTCCCTGATGTAATCAGGAAAACGTTCAAATACACTTTCGTTTCTGTCCATCTTGATTACCATTAAAAATCAATGTCTGCGGGATCGAACTTGGAACGGGGAGTATCTGTAGGAGCGGGTATTTCGGGTTCATCGGTTTTGAGAGTAACCGCTGTGCCCACTATTGCATCAAAATCAACGTTCGCGTTCTGCATGAGGATGTTAAGCAGGGTCATATAATCTCGCAGCATTTCGCGGGGAGTTATCATGCTGTTCGCTCCCGCTCTGTCAAGGCAGATCTGAACGAATTTGACCTGCTCATCACGGGAAATGCGGGGCTCCCAATTAAAGTTTTGCGCGTGGAGCGACGTCATTCTTACCACAAGTGCCAGCAACTCGTCATCGGAAAGTCTTGTCAATCTGATGACGGGACCGACGAAATTCTTATGCTTTTCAGACGAAAAACGGCTGTCGCAAAGTCGGCTGCGGAGTGCTTCGTAGCTGAACAAGCCTCGGCGCTGATCTTCAAGGAACTGAGGTGTGCCGCCAAGCACAAGTCCAAGATGAGGCGCACGTCCTTGGAGGGTATCGTTGAACATTGAAAGGATCTTTTCGTAATTATTCTCGCGCGACACTCTGTGAGGGATTTTATAAAGGTTGACGCATTCGTCTATGAAAACGAGCAAACCTCTGTATCCTATCGCGCGTGAAAGCGACGCCCAAAGCTTGAGAAAATCATACCAGTTATTGTCGCCGATAATGGCGGACACGTCAAATCCGAGCTCGCGACGAGCTTCGGTTTTGGTTGAGAACTCACCGCGTAGCCAGCGCAAACATGCGGCTGCACGCATATCGTCTCCGCGTTGCGTTGCGCGGTAGTATTCTCCGATAACTCGTGAAAAATCAAAACCTCCGACGAGGAATTCGATCTCACGCAAGCTTTCGAAGAGTTTGGCATCTAGCTTTGCGGAAAACACGGGCGAATCGGGTGTAATACCCTCGGAGATAAGCTCACCTTGAAGTGAAAATACCCATTTTGCAATTATCTTGGGCATTGCGCCGCCGTCGGGAGCAGCCTTTGATGCGAGGTTCTTCATAAGCTCGCGGTAAGTTGCAACTCCTGCGCCGCCGCTTCCGTAAAGTCTGCGTTCGGGTGAAAGATCGCAATCCGCGGTGAGGAAATCGCGTTCAAGTGCGTATCCTCTGATAAGCTGCATCAAGAAGCTCTTTCCGCTTCCGTAGCGTCCGACTAAGAAACGCATACTGCCGCCGCCCTCATTCATCAGCTCAAGGTCGGAAAGCAAGGCAGCTATCTCATCCTGTCTGCCTATGGCGATATACGGCGCGCCCGAGCGCGGAACGACGCCCGCGGAGACAGAAGATATAAGTGAAGCAAGTATCCTCTTGGGTATAATTTGTTTCTTGTTATCCGTCATAATCCAGCGCTCCTTTCGTTTCTTCAATATAATCATCAAGCACCGCGTATCCCATTCCGACATCTTCAAGAAGGATGTCGCCCCTTATGTCTGCGGAAAGAGTATTTATCTTATCCGCAATAACGTCGGCAAGAGAGCCCGCTTCAGCGGCTATTCTTCCCTGCCCGGCAAAATCTTCGGACAGTGCGGCTTTGATGAACGCCGTTTCAACTTCGCCGAGAGACGTGAAGAAATCATCTTCATTCTGAGGCGGAGTTAACTCGACTTCCTCTATCATTGTATTTTCTGTAATTTCTTCATCTTCCAAAAAGGCTTCGACGAGCTTTCCGGTTGTCTCCCAAGAAAGAGACTCGATCTGTGAAGCGGACTCGAAAGACATGCCTTTCGATACCGGCTCGTAGAGCTTTTCGTATTCGGGGATCTCGTCCTGAATGCTCGGATGGATTGTTTGAACAGGCAATTCGGCGGAGAAATACTCATCCGCGAGCTTCTTTATCTCTGCGGGCAGTACGTTTACCGAAAGTCTTGATTTTACTCCTATATGCGCCCGAATTCGATTTTCCGCGTATTTGAGAATATCTGTGACGATAAACCTTAATTCATGCGAGTGCGAGAAGGAGCAAAATTCAATCTCTATGCGCTTTTTTACGCGAGGCGTGCAGAGAGCGCCCGTATACGAATCGCGCTGACTGCGGCTATCCTGAAGCTTCAGACCCGCAAGTTCAAAGGGATGCGATGGGTCGTTTGATCTTGAAATGATATACGCAAGCACACCCCTCGTGTGCTTTTTGTAAATCGGTAGATTTTCGCCTACTGCAAATTTGCTTTTCTTATAATTGTAATTGGAACAATGGCGGATAAGAAGCGCTGCAAACGCATCGGAATCTCCTACCGCGTCGGCATAAAACTCGCGAAGACCCGCGGTTGCTGGAAGCGAATTGCCAACCTCTCCGAGAATGTCTCTCGGAGGGGACACTCTCTCGATCATGCACATATCGAATATCCATTCGGAAAGCTGAACATCAAGTCGAGGATACTCGTTTCTGTAATTCAGCCAAAGCTCTGATAGAAGAGCTACTGAACGCTCTGCGGGAACTTTGTCCGAAAGGTTGATCGTTTCGTAGATCAAAAGCAGGATATAGCTGTAATCGACCAAAGGATATCTTCCTGCGCGGACCTCGCTTCTGAACCAGAGATAAAAGCAAAGCTGCTTGTCGTTCAGTTGTGAATACTGCGGCATATACGAGAAATACGGCTCGTGGGAAGCCTTCTGCACGGTCTTATTATAATAATAGATCGCCGCTTTTCTGAATTGTTCGTAATAAGGGTATGCCGTTGACCACGAATAAAGGCGAACGTTATGGATCAGCGAATTTTCGGGCGAGTATTCAAAATCGGGGATCTTCTTTTTTTCGCTCTCTTCCGAATGAGGATGAATATACCTCTTGATAACCGAGCCTTCGGGAATCTTTTCTGTCCTTGATTCTTTATTTGCGGAATTATCGGGGACGGGGATCTCTATTTCCGTTGCTTGCGTGTGCTTATCATCAAAAGCCGAAGGAGCTCTTCTCTTCGGAACCAACGAATCTATATTCCAAAAATCATCAAGCTTATCTTTGTTATCCGACATATTTGCGCTCCTCCTTTTTGGTATTATATCATTATAACCTATTTTTTTGAATCTGTCAATATATTTTGGATTATTAACTGTTCAAAACTAAAAAGTATTTGTTTTTATATAAATATTATTTATTTTTTGCACATTTTTGATTTTTCATATCAAAAAGGTATTGAAATTCGGAAATTTTTGGGGTATAATATTAATGAGTATTTGTATCTTTAAGGAGGCGTTCGAAATGTTTAGCAAAACTACCAATCACGATACAAATTTTGATACGCGAAAGTTCCCTTCCACCGCCGACAGAGATGCGACGATAAGGGAGATCCTTTTTGCCGTCTACGAAGCCCTTTCGGAAAAGGGTTATAACCCCGTAAGCCAGATTGTAGGTTATATTCTTTCTGAGGATCCGACATATATCACAAGCCACAGAAATGCACGCGGTCTTATCTCGAAGCTTGACCGCGACGAGATCCTTGATGCGCTTTCAAGATATTATTTTTCCGATATAGCTAAAAAGTGATCGACACCTATGAAGCAATACACTCTCACAAATATGCAGTTTCCCGCTAAGGGACGAGTTCTTGCTCTCGGAAGCTTTGACGGATTTCATCTTGGTCACCGCGCGGTCATTGATGCCGCTGTTGCGCTTGCAAAAGAGCTGAATGCAGAACCCGCTGTATTTTGCTTTGATATTCCACCCGCTTGCTATGCTCCCGGAAGTACGGTCAAAATTCTCGGAGACAAAAACGAACGCAAAGAGCTGTTTGCCGCACGCGGAATATCTTCACTCTTTGTTGCGGGATTTGAAGAGCTTCGAGGACTTGATGCACGAGATTTCATTACCGAGATACTTATGAAGGAATGCAGCGCTGTCGGTGTTGTGTGCGGATTTAATTTTGCATTCGGGAAAAATCGCGCAGGCACTCCCCTTCTTCTTCGTGACTATTTCAGAGATCGCGTGATAACGCTTGATCCGATATATAACGGAGAGCTTCCCGTATCCTCAAGCAGAATCAGAACTGCGATAACAGAAGGAGACGTTGAACTTGCCGCTTCAATGCTCGGAAGACGTTATTCCATCACTTGCGAAGTATCGGAAGGAAGAAAAGACGGTCGCAAGCTCGGTTTCCCAACCATCAACCAGCATCCGGATGAAAAGCGTGCAATTCCCGCGCACGGAGTCTATGTCACCAAAACCATTCTCCCCGACGGACAAGCTTTCTCCTCGGTGACAGACGTAGGGCTTGCCCCGACGCTTGATCAAAGCGGCAGGGTTCGCCTTGAAACTCATCTTTTAGATACCTTTATCGAAGCTTCGCCCTCAAGTGCTAAGATCGAATTCATCGAAAGAATTCGCGGCGAATTTGTATTCAACAGCGTTGATGAGCTTAAAGCTCAAATATCAAGCGACGTTGAGTATGCAAAAAACTATTTTAAGATTTAAGAAATAATGCTAATTAATAAATATTTCCGCCGCGGGTCGGCTTTGCTCCTCACCGCGGCTGTTTTAATTTCAATATTTTCATTAATATATATACCTGCATCTGCGATTGACCCAACGGGTGTAAATCTTGACGGCGCGCAAGCGATGTATCTCTACAACATTGAAAATAATAAAGTTCTTTACGAGAAGAACATTTATGAGAAGATACAGCCCGTTTCCACGGTTAAGATAATGGCCGGGCTTATTGCCGTTGAAAATCTCGGCGACAAGCTTGACGAAGTAATTGTAGTTACCGAAACAATGATCAAAGACGTTGTCGGCCAGCATTACAACATCATGGCAGGTCACACGCTTTCTGTGCGCGACTTGCTTTACCTTGCATTTTGCGGAGGCTGCCACAAGTCGATCAATATTCTTGCTCACGTAATTTCGGGCAATCCCGCAAATTTCATCGCGGTAATGAACTCAAAGGCAAAGACGCTTGGTATGGATGATACGTTCTATACCAACGTGACAGGTATGCACAGTAATGAAATGTATACTACCGTAAGCGATATTTCAAAGCTTTGCATGGCTGCATCAAAGAATCCGTTGCTTATGCAGATAACGACAACCGATGCACACACGACAGAAAGACTCGGCGACCGCAACTTTACCTTTGAAAACCGTAACTATCTGGTCGGTACGGGTTATACACCCTTGTATTACAATCCCATCTGTCACGGACTTTCTGCGGGAAGCACGAGTGACAGCGGCTATTGCGTTGCAACCATTTCGGATAACGGCGATCTATCCTATCTTTGCATAGTTATGGGTGCGGGAATTGATGATAACGGAAGAATACAGTCCTATGACATAGCAAACGACCTTATTGATTGGGCATATACCTCCTGGGGATACGTCGAGGTTATTTCAGCAGGCGTTACCATTTGCGAAATGCCCGTAACGATGTCCATGGATATTGACAGCGTGCTTATCGTTCCGGCAAAGAGCTTCAGCGCATATCTCCCAACTTCGACTATGCTTGGTACGGACATAACTTATAATCATTCGCTTAACTCGGAAAAATTACAGGCTCCTGTTTCCGAAGGAGCCTTTGTCGGCGTCATTACTGCATACAAGGATGGTCAAGAGATAGCAACTGTCGATCTTGTTACAAAGACATCCGTTGCTCAAAGCGAAGTCCTTTATACGCTGACAAAGATCAAGGAAATCTCTCAAAGCAGAATCTTTATCGCTTCGGTGATTTTTGCAGTATGCTTTTTGGTTTTGTATATACTCATAAAAGCGTTGATACGCGGTTCTGCTTCGAACAAAAGATACAGATACCGAAAGTAACTATTTTCGACCGTTTCTTTCAAACAAATATAATATTTACAAATTTTGTATTGACAATTCAAACTAAATATTGTATAATATTCAAGGCAATATGTCGCGGGCACACCCCGACCATACTTATTTGGAGGCTTTTATATTATGTTTGAACAGTTCAAAGAGTTACTTATCGAAGAATTTCAGGTTGACGAAGATAAGATCACTCTCGATGCAGAGCTTTCCGGTGACCTTGCTATCAATTCCATCGAGCTTGCAGAGCTCATTCTTCGTTGCGAAGAGGAATTCGGCATTGACATCCAGGAAGAGGAAATGCACAAGTTCGTAACCGTAGGCGACGTTGTCGACTACCTCAACACTCTGGAGAAATAATCAGTCAGATAAAAAACATCAAGGTTTTATGTAACCTTGATGTTTTTTATTGTCATAAACCTCGAAGGATAATATATATCTTTTATAGAGGTGATATAATGGATTATTCGGTTAAAAAGCAGATTTTGCGAAGCGCGGTTTTGTTTGTTATTTTTTCACTCATTCTCTCCTCCTACTGCATTGGGTTCGGTAAGCTTTTCAGCCATATCGGAGATGCTCGGGCTGTAGCTACAGTATCAGAACCAAGCGTCAGGAAATGCCTGCTTATTGACCCGGGGCACGGCGGTGAGGACGGTGGAACGGTTGGTGTCAACGGTGTTTTGGAAAAAGATCTGAATCTTTCGCTTTCTGAAGTTTTGGGCGCGATTCTCGAATTTTCGGGGTACGAAGTCATTCAAACACGGAAAGAAGACAAAATGCTTTATGATCGCAACGTCAACTATCAAGGCAGAAAGAAGATGCTCGACCTCAAAGGGCGGCTTGAGATTGCTCAGACTGTCGAGCCGGATTTATTTATCGGGATACATATGAACGCATTCCCCGAGCAAAAGTATTCGGGGCTTAGTGTATATTATTCAAAGAATCAAGCTAAAAGTCGAGACGCCGCAGAGATAATTCGAACAAATGTTATAAGCCACCTTCAGCCCGACAACAATCGGGAAACAAAGGCAGCGAGTTCCAATATATACATTCTTGACAGAATAACCTGTCCTGCGATACTTATCGAGTGCGGTTTTTTGTCAAACCCCGAAGAGTGTGAAAAGCTCTCCTCATACGATTACAGACGCGAGCTTACGTTTGTGCTGTACTCTTCTCTGGTATCTTTTCTTGAAGAATAATAAAAATGACTTGCAAAACCTTGAAAAGTATAGTATAATTAATATATCTATAAAACAAAGGATAACAAAATGAAATTATTTATCGCTTCGGATATACACGGCTCGGCATATTACTGCAAAAAGCTCATAGATGCTTTTCATAAAGAGAATGCGGATAGAATATTGTTGCTTGGCGACATTCTTTATCACGGGCCGCGCAATGATCTGCCACGGGACTATGCACCCAAAGAGGTCATAGCTATGCTCAATCCGCTTTCGGATCACATTATTTGTGTCAGAGGTAACTGCGACGGTGAAGTTGACGATATGGTGCTCGATTTTCCCGTGCTTGCGGAATATGCTATCATTTCGGACTGTTCACTTGGAGCCAATATCATCTTTGCTACACACGGACATCATTTCAACGCTTCAAAGCTTCCAAAGTTAAAAGCAGGCGACGTTTTATTACACGGACACACTCATATTCCGACATTTGAAAATGCAGATGGAATATTTGTTGTGAATCCGGGTTCGGTTTCGATACCGAAGGAAAACAGTGAACATTCATACATGATTTTTGAAAACTCCGGATTTGTAAGAAAATCACTTGACGGAGAGATTCTTGCGATCAATAAGGTGGGACCATGAAAGGCTTAAAAACTGTATACATTTGTTCAACATGTGAATACGAAAGTCCCAAATGGATGGGCAAATGCCCGAAATGCGGAGCTTGGAATTCGTTTGTCGAAGACGTTATTGACACGTCCGCGCAGACCAAAACACCCGCCGAAATCAAGAGGGGATACAGCATCGGTTCGGATTCTCACGCTGTACCGCTCGATAAGCTTGAGGCTGACACTTGCATAAGATCATTGACGGGGCTTGGCGAGCTTGACCGCGTTCTTGGCGGAGGTCTTGTTAAGGGTTCTGTTGTTCTGCTTACGGGTGAGCCCGGCATCGGTAAATCCACTCTCCTTCTGCAGATCTGCGCAAGCCTCGCGGAGGATCGCACCGTTCTTTACGTCTCGGGAGAGGAATCC